>NZ_MWJN01000105.1:0-32238 GCF_002027145.1 Microbispora sp. GKU 823
CCGGGGAAGGCGAAGGCCAGTGTCCAGCCGTTGACCGCCGTGGCGCCGGTGTTGGCGATCGTGACGGTCGCGGTGAACCCGCCGCCCCAGTCACTGGTTCCGTACGTCACCTTGCACCCGCCACCGGCCGACGGCGAAGGCGATGGAGACGGGGACGGAGACGGGCTCGGTGAGGCCGATGTGCTGGGCGACGGGCTGGGCAGGCCGGATTGGGCGGTCGCGGTGAGCGTCGCCGAGGGCTGGCTGGTGTTGCCCGCCGCGTCCCTGGCCACGACGTAGAACGTGTAGCTGGTCCCGGCCACCAGCTTGTCCGCGACGTACAGCGTGGACGCGGTCGATCCGATCTTGGTGAAGCCGGCGCCCTGCTTCATGTAGACGTCGTAGCCGGTGACCCCGGTGTCGTCGGTCGAGGCCGTCCAGCACATCGGGACCGCGTTGACGAAGTCGGCCCCGCAGACCCGCAGCCCGGTGGGCGCGCTCGGCGGTGTGGTGTCCCCCGAAGCCGACGGCGACGGCGACGGAGACGGAGAAGGAGAAGGGGACGGCGAGGGCGAAGGCGAGGGGGACGGGCTGGGCGTGCCGCCGGGCGGCGTGCCCCACACCAGCGTGTTCCCGTCGTACACCGGCACGTGCGACGCCGCCGAGGCCGACCAATCGTTGGCCGGGTCCCAGGTCGCGCCGTTCGGCACCGAGATCCGCAGTTGCGTGCCGCGCCGGTAGAGCTGGGCGTCGCCCGGGTAGATGGGCTTGCCCGTGCAGTCCACCTCGGCGTAGTAGGTGCGGTCCTGCGCGAGAGTCGGCCCGTTCACGGCGCAGCCGTTGCTGTCTCCGCCGGTCACCTTCACCTGGGAGATCGAGGTGGAGCCGTCGAGTGTGAAGTAGTAACGCGCCTTGCCCGACTGGAGGACGCGCGGCGGCCAGTTCGACGTGTTGGTGATGGTGACGGTCAGCGAGGTGCCGTCCACACCGGTGTAGACGTTGCCGGTCTCGGCGTAGATCTCCTCGTACTTCTCCTCCGGCGCGGGGAAGCCCGCCACCGGTGTCCCGCCGTACTCCTTGGCGAACCGCGCGAGCACGTTGGTGATGCCGGAGTTGTAGTCGATCGCCACCTCGTTGCGGACGTAGTCCGTTCGGCTGTCGGTGTAGGCGTCGGTCTGGTCCGGGCCGCCGGCGAGAGCGCCGTACAGGACGTGCAGGTTCGGTCCTGTGGTGTCGCTCATGTAGCCGAGGTACTGGCCGCTGGCCGCCCGGTGGTGGACGTGCGTCGGCGGGTTGGTCCCGAAGCCCACCATGTAACTGGAGTGGCGGGGATTGTCCCCGAGGGCGTAGTCGACCTGCCGTTTGGCGAAGTCGTGGTAGCGGGCGTAGAGCGGGTCACCGGGGCCGAGGTGGTCGGCGTAGACGAGGGCCACCCAGGCGGTGTTCAGCGCCATGCGCAGCGACGCCCAGTTGAAGATGTAGGCCAGGCCGCCGGGGGTGACCGGTCCCTTCTTGCCCTTGTATCCGGTGGTCCAGTAGTCGAGGTAGCGCTGGACGTCGTCCTTGTACTTCTGCTCGCCGGTCAGCTCGGCCATCAGCGCGTAGACGCCGTACTCCTTGTCGTTCCAGCCGAGGCCGAAGCTGTAGGCGGGGACGGTTGTTCCGCCCGCGCCCTGGCCCACGTCGGGCTCACTGCCCATCTTCGGGTAGAACTCGCGAGCCTTGTCCAGGTAGCTCCCGGTGCCGGTGGCCCGGTAGAGCCACACGGCCGCCCAGGCCAGCTCGTCCCAGTACATCTTGGTCGCGCCCGGGTGGTCGGAGCCGCCCTCCCAGGTGGAGTTGTAGTAGCCGGAGATGCCCGGCACGCAACTCGTGTACGCCGTGTCCTGGCCGTTCGTGCCCTTGGTCGTGTCGGCGAACGTGAACAGCTGCCTGGCGTGCGTCAGCAGCGTGTCGGCGTACGCCGGGTCGGTCGTCCGGAAGGCCATCGAGGAGGCCGCCATGGCCGCCGCCGTCTCGGCGACGACGTCGGTGCCCTTGCACGTCGGGGTGATCTTGTAGACCGGCCGCGACATGCTCTTGATGTCGATCACCTCGGGCGGGCCCCAGTACGCGTGGTCCACGCTGCCGTCGCCCACCTGGACGTACAACGTCTCAGGATCGGGGTGCGCGGCGATGAGGTAGTCGGTGGCCCACTTGAGGTTGTTCAGCATGGGCGTGAGCTGGGTCCCGTAGCCGGTGCGGTTCTCGACCAGCCCCCAGGCCAGCATCGTGGTGGTGAACGCCATCGGGAAGCCGAACTTGACGTGGTCGCCCGCGTCGTACCAGCCGCCGGACAGGTCCACCCCGGCGGCCTTCCCGTCGTTCAGCGTGCGGTCGCCGCGCCACTCCACCCGGCTCCAGGCGGGCTTCCTGCCCGACTGCTGCGCCTCGTAGAAGTAGATCGACTTCTGCAGGGCCTCGGTGTAGTTGTACGTGCTCGCCGCCTGTGCGGGAGCCGGGCCCGGGACGAGCAGGGCGGCCAGTACGGCGGCCACCCCGCCCAGGGACAGGAGTCTCATGGATGGCCTCGTCTCAGGAGCAGGTGGTGCCGTTGAGGGTGAAGGCGGTGGGTTTGGGGTTGGCGCCGGTGTAGGTGCCGTTGAAGCCGATCTGGATGGACTGTCCGGGGGTGATGGTCTTGTTCCAGTCGAGGTTGGCGGCGGTGACGTTCGCGCCGGTCTGGGTCCAGGTGGCCGACCAGCCGGGTTGGGTGATCTTCTGGGTGCCGGGGAAGGCGAAGGCCAGTGTCCAGCCGTTGACCGCCGTGGCGCCGGTGTTGGCGATCGTGACGGTCGCGGTGAAGCCGCCGCCCCAGTCACTCGTGCCATAGGTCACCTTGCACCCGCCACCGGCGGAGGGAGACGGCGACGGTGAGGGGGACGGGCTCGGCGAGACCGACGGGCTGGGCGACGGGCTGGGGGACGGGCTCGCCGAAGGCGACGCGGACGGAGAGGGCGACGCCGACGGCGACGCCGACGGGGAGGCGCTGGGGCTGGGCGACGGCTCGGCGCCGGGCGGCGTGCCCCAGATGAGGCGGCCGTCGTTGCCGTACAGGGTCATGTGGTCCGCGCCCTTGGCCGACCAGTCGTTGGACGGGTCCCACGTCGCGCCGTCGGCCACGCCGATGCGGAGCTGCACCTCGCGGCGGTACTCCGACTGGCCGCCGGGGAAGATGAGCGTCCCGGTGCAGTCGACCTCGGCGTAGTACGTGCGCCCCTCCAGCAGGTGCGGCCCGGTGGGCTGCTTGCACTGCGTGTAGGACGTGCTCACCGTGACCTGGCTCGCCGTCGTCGAGCCGTCCAGGGTGAAGTAGTAGCGGAACTTCGCCTTGTCCAGCACGGTCGCCGGCCAGGCCGACTTGTTGATGACGAGGGTCTTGGCCGCCGTCTCCCGCGTCGTGTGCGTGATCGTCGGCTCCAGATAGAACTCCGGGCCGTCGGGGGTCTCGCGCGGCAGCGTGGCCAGGGGCGAGCCGCCGTACTTGCCGTAGAGGACGGCGAGCGAGCTGGTGATGCCGGAGTTGTAGTCGAGGGAGACCTCGTTCTTGACGTAGTCGCCGCGGCTGTCGGCGTAGGCGTCGGCGCCGTCCGGGCCGCCGACCAGCGCGCCGTACAGGACGTGCCTGCTCACGGCGGGCTCGCCGTCGGGACCGGCGTTGGTCCAGGAGCCGTGCGCGCCGCGGTGGTGCGGGTTGCGCGGCGGGTTGGTCCCGAAGCCGATCATGTAGCTGGAGTGCCGGGGGTTGTCGCCGAGCGCGTAGTCGATCTGCCGCTTGCCGAAGTCGTGGTAGCGCGCGTAGAGCGGGTCGCCCGAGCCGAGGAAGTCGGCGTACTTCAACGCGACGAAGGCCGTGTTGGCGGCCATGCGCAGCGAGGCCCAGTAGAAGATGTACGCCAGGCCGCCGGGCGTGATCGTGCCCTTCTTGCCCTTGTAGCCGACGGTCCAGTAGTCGAGGTAGCGCTGGACGTCGTCCTTGTACTTCTGCTCACCGGTCAGCTCGGCCATCTGCTCGTAGACGGCGTACTGCTTGTCGTTCCAGCCGAAGCCGAAGTTGAAGACCGGCACCTGCTGCCCGTTGCTGCCCGGGTCCTCCTGGCTGCCCATCTTCGGGTAGAACTCGCGCGCCCGGTCGAGGTAGCTCGCGGTGCCGGTGGCCCGGTAGAGCCAGACGGAGGCCCAGGCCAGCTCGTCCCAGTACATCTTCGTGGCGCCCTCGACCTGACCGCCCTCGCCCGTGGAGTTGTAGAACCCCTGCGCGGCGCTGACGCAGTTCACGTACGCCGTGTCGCGGCCGTTGGTGCCCTTGGTCGTGTCGGCGAACGTGAACAGCTGCTTGGCGTGGGTGAGCAGCGTGTCGGCGTACGCCGGGTCGGTCGGCCGGAAGACGATCGACGAGGCGGCCATCGCGGCGGCGGTCTCGGCGGCGACGTCGGTGCCCGGGCACGACGCGGTGATCTTGTAGACCGGCCGCTTGTGGCCCTTGGCCTCGACGGTCTCCGGCGCGCCCCAGTAGGAGTGGTCCTCACCGCCGTCGCCGACCTGGACGTACAGGACGTTCGGCTCGGGGTGGGCGTGGATGAAGTAGTCGCCCGCCTGCCGGAGCGTGTTCAGCAGGTATGGCAACTGGCCCGAGCGCTCGTAGGACGCCCGGTAGTCCGCGCCGCCCCAGGCCAGCGTGGTGGTCATGGCCGCCATCGGGAAGCCGAACTTCACGTGGTCGCCCGCGTCGTAGAAGCCGCCGGACAGGTCCACCCCGGCGGACTTCCCGTCGTTGACGGTCGAGTCGGCCCGCCAGGTCACCCGGTTGGTGGACGGCAGGTGCCCCGACTCCTGCGCCTCGTAGAACAGGAACGACTTCTGCAGCGCCTCACCGTAGTTGAAGGAGGCGGCCGAGACGGGGGTGGAAGTCGAGGTGACGGCCAGCAGGGCGCCGGCCAGTGCGGTCGCCGTGCTCGCGCTCAGCAGCCGTCGCGGTAGTCGCATCACGTGCCCCTCGGAAAGGACGACGGGCCGGCCCGCCGCGCGGGGCGCCCCGGAAGCGGGCGGGACGATCTCGGGAGGGCTCCCGCCCGGATCGTGCGTACGCGAGGTGGCGCGATCCAAGCACGCTCCGGTCACGGAGCGGTACGTCCAGGTCAGGACGGCCGAGGGCACGTCGCGGAGCTGAAACTTTCAGCTCGGCCCGGCGTTCACACCAGCAGCATGAGCACACCCGCAAGGAGGATTCCGGCGACGACCAGGGCCACCACGGGCACCGCCGTCCTGCCGAACCGGCGGCGGATGAGTCTCGGATTGTGTGCCATCGAAGCGCCCTTCGTCTCGTCGAGTCAGTTATCGGAGGTGTGCGTGCGTGACGTGGAGGGATGCGCCCGCGCGCGGGCGAGTTCGCGTGCCCGGCGCAGCAACGCCGCCCGGCGGGCATGGGCGAGCACGGCCAGCACCAGTGCGGTCGCCACGAACACCCCTCCGACCGTCAGCGCCGGGGCGAGGCCGGTGCCGCGCCGGACCGCCAGCGCGGCCAGGGCGGCGGTGGTGGCGAGTGAGGCGGCCAGGGCGATCCACGCGGCGACCACCCGGTCGGTGGCGAACAGCGGCACCCGGCACATGAGCAGCCATCCGCCGTAGCCCGCCCAGGCCAGGCAGACCACGGTGAGAAGGGCGAACATCACCTGCGTGCGGCCGGGCAGCGGGCCGGGCTCGCCTCCCCACAGGGCGGTCAGGAACGCCGTGCCGGACAGCCCGGACAACAGCGACGTCACCGCCCGGACGCGCCTGGCACGGGACAGCGCCGGTTCGAGCCGCTCGATCATCTCCCGCGCCGACAGCCGCGGTTCCTCGGTCATGGCCGGTATCCCTTCTCCTCCAGATGCGAGCGCAACAGGCGACGTGCGCGGTTGAGCCGGGACTTGACCGTCCCGGCGGGGATCTCGCAGATCTGCGCGCAGTCCTCCACCGAGAGGTCCTGCAGGTAGAACAGGACGAGGATCTCCCGCTCGGGCGTGGGCAGGCCCGACAGGAGGCTCACCAGCTCGGCGCGGTCCACCGCGGCGTCCACGGGATCGTCGACGGTCACGTCACCGGCCGCCAGGCTTTCGTGCGCGTGCTCGTGTTCCCTGGCGTACTGACCGCGCAGACGGTCGGTGACCGATCGGCGCGCGATGGTGAACAGCCAGGGCGCGAACCGGGCGGGTTCCCGCAACCGGGGCAGGCCGCGGATCACGGCCAGCCAGATCTCCTGGGACACATCGTCGGCCCGCTCGGCGTCGAGCATGCGCCGCACGTACGTCCACACGGGCACCCGCCAGCGGGCCACCAGCTCGGCCAGCGCCGCGCGATCACCCAGTTGGGCGCGCACCACCAGTAGCTCGTCGGTCATCTCGTCCTCCCGTCACTCTGCACAGTCGGACGAGGGGCCGATCAGGTTCACGCCGGCACGCGTGGGACCTGCCTCCGGCGATGAGGCAGGTCCTGGCTGCGAGGCGGCACACGCGCGGGTCGTGCCGGACCCGGCGATCGAGTTCGCCCGACGGGCGGCGGCGCGGTGTGGCTACGCCTGTGCCGGCGCGGGCGCGTACGTCTCGACCTCGTGGTGCCGCAGCCGGTGGATCAGCGTGTCCAGCGCCCAGGCGCCGGGGCCGAAGACCGCGATGAGGAAGAACGACCAGCAGAACATCGCCGCCGCCTCACCGCCGTTCCGGATCGGGAACAGGCCCTGCGGCGCGTGCACCGTGAAGTACGCGTACGCCATCGAGCCGGAGCACAGCAGCGCGCTGACCCGGGTGAGCAGCCCGGCGAGGACGAGCGTCCCGAAGACGAGCTGGATGGCCGCCGCCCACCAGCCCGGCCACGTGCCGAACGCCACGGCATGACCGGTGCCGCGGTTGCCGCCCAGCACTCCGAAGATCGTCGCCGCGCCGTGGCAGACGAACAGCAGCCCCGTCACGATGCGGAAAAGCGAGAGGACTGGTCCCCTGATCTGGTCCGATTTCAAGTGATCACCTTCTTGTCGTGCCTGCCGGACGGGCCGCGCCGCGTACGCGCGAACGCGATCCCGGCCGGCCGATGGGAACGCGCCGGAAAACCGGATCCGGCGGAAGAGAAACGGGAAACTCCGGCCGTCGCCTATTCGCAGTCATGGCGAAGTAAATCGGCCGTCATTTCCGGCGTTCCGTGGCTCACATTGTCGGCGAATTGGATGTCCGGCGGCGTGAAGCCGCGCGGATGTATGGGCAAAAGACCCAGAACCGCTGGTAAAAGTCCGAAATGAGCAGCATCGTCGCTGGTGGATTCGGCGGTTCGCCCGTGGACCACGGTGGCCGCGCCTCACTTATTCGGCAGCGAATACGCGGGGCGGCGTAGTCCCAAGAATGCTGATATGAGTGCCACTAGTCAAGGGTTCAAGTAATCCTCTGTCAGGGAATGGCGACACCGCGTCGGGAAATCCGTGACGGCAGCCCGGTCACCTGCCCGTTCTCCGGGGGCGCGGACGGTCCCGCCCCGGAAGACGGCGTGAAACTTTCTCATCGGACCGCCGCCGGGAACCCGCGGGTCACCTCGTCCAGAGGCACTCCTGCGCCGTCCGCACGAGTGCCATCAACCCGGCCGACAGCCGTTCGCCCCGCCAGGCGAGCGCGTACGTCAGGCGAAGGTCACCCGCGTCCAGGGGGACGAAGGCGACGTCGTCCCTGCGGACGGACGTGACGACCAGGGAGGGGGTGGGCAGCAGGCCGACGCCGGCCGCGACCAGGTCGAGCGCGGCGGCGAAGTCGTCGATCTCGTCGGCCACCACGTGCTGCCGGTGCGGCCCGACGCGGGCGGCGAGCCGTGCCCACATCCCGCCGGGCGGGCGTTCGCGCGGCAGCAGGACGCGGTGCCGCGCGAGCCGTTCGGGCTGCAGGCGGGCAGGCCGGCGAGCGGGTCCCCGGCCGGTACGGCCAGATGCCCGACGGGCACGTGGAAACGGGCGGCGGTGGTCAGCTCCCGTGGGAAGGGGGCGGCGAGGATGGCCGCGGTCACCTCGCCGGCCGCGAGGGCCGCGACGGCGGCGGCCGGCCGGCCGGGCGCAGCTCCACCTCGGCAGGGGGATCGCGGCGTGCCATCCTGCGCGCGATCCGCGCCGCGAGGCCGCCGGCCGGCGGGGGATAGGCGAGGCGGACACCGATGCCCTCCGGCGCCGCGAGCCGCTCCGCCTCCGCCGAGAAGGCGGCCGCCCGACTCCAGCAACGCCTCGGCGTACGGCAGCAGCGCCTTGCCGGCGGGCGACAGGCGGACCTCCCGGCTGGTCCGCTCGAACAGGCGGACCCCGAGCGCGCGCTCGAGACGGCCGACGGCCTGGCTCGCGGCGGGCTGGGAGACGCCCAGTTCCGCGGCGGCGCGGGAGAAGCTGAGGTGCCGGGCGACGAGGGCGAAGCAGCCGATGTCGCGCAGCGGCGGGCCGGAGTCCACGCTCCAGTATGAGGACCTCAGGCGGTCCTGCGCAGACGCAGGTCGCAGCCCGTCTGGCGGAAGAGCGCCAGCTGGTCGTAGTAGACCCGCCCGCTCGCGAACACGCCATCCTCCATCGTGTAGGCGCCCGCGGCCGGCAGGACCACGCGGCTGCCGCTGCCCGGGATCTCCGTGCCGCCCGGCAGCAGCAGCGCCCCGGTGTGGGTGCCGCTGAACGTCCACTCCGCGATGATGGTGTCGTCCAGGACGGTCCATGCGGTGATCTCGTTGTGCATGTCGGGGAACGCCGTGAAGAGCTGCCGGAAGTACCAGCCGATCTGCTCGTGGCCCTCGGTCACTCCCGCGGGCGTCACGAACACGGCCCTCGAGCTGAAGCATTGGATCAACCGCTCGACGTTCTGGACGTTGATGGCGTCCGTGAGCGCCTCGAGCAGCCCGCCGATCTCAGCCATGCGCCTCCCGTCCCCGTCCTGGAACTCCTACCCGCGGCGACGGGTCACGACGCCGCCGTGGCGTGGCGTTGACTTGCGAACAGGCCCTTGAGTCTCCAGCCGGTGGAGAGACCAGACTCGGGGTCATGGACGACGAGGGGCTGTTCACCATTGGGTGGCTCTCCCGCCGCACCGGGATGCCGGTGCGCACGATCCGGTACTGGTCGGACGTCGGCGCGCTGCCGCCGGCGGAGCGGAGCGAGGGAGGCTACCGGCTCTACGACGCCGGCGCCGTGGCCCGGCTGGAGCTGATCAGGACGCTGCGGGAGCTCGGTCTCGGCCTGGACGACGTACGGCGGGTGCTGGAGCGGAAGGTCACCCTGGCCGACGTCGCCGCCGTCCATGTGGACGCACTGGACGCGCAGATCCGCACCCTGCGGCTCCGGCGCGCGGTGCTCAGCACCGTCGCGAGGCGGCGGTCCGGCACGGAGGAGACGAAACTGTTGAACGATCTGGCACGGCTGTCCGCCGAGGAACGGCGGCGCATCATCGAGAACTTCGTGGACGAGGTCTTCGGCGGACTGGACGCCGATCCGGAGCTCAGGAACCGGATGCGGCACACCGAGATCGGCCTGCCCGACGACCCCACGCCCGAGCAGGTGGACGCCTGGGTGGAGCTCGCCGAACTCGTGCGCGACCCGGACTTCCGGCGGCGGATGCGCGACATGGTGGAGCACAACGTGCAAAACCGTGCGGGACAGGAGCCGGGAGCCTTCATGTGGTTCGCGAAGAAGGTCGCCTGGCAGGTCGGCCAGGCGCGGGAGAACGGCGTGCGCCCCGACTCTCCCGAGGCCGCCGAGGTCGTCCGCCGCCTGCTCGGCGACATGGACGCCGACGGCCGGGCGGCTGTCAGGCGGCGCCTGGAGGCCGGCCTGTTCGCCGAGGCCGAGCGCTACCGGCATCTCATGGCCGTGATCAACGGCCGGGAGCCGAAGCCGTCCCACGCCGACGACTTCGCCTGGCTCCTCGCCGCCCTGCGGGCCCATCCCTGAGCACGGCCGACACCATCCGGGAGGCTCCGCCACGCTTCGGCGTTGACCGAACTCATCGTGGGCAGCGATGGCGTATGTCGTCGACGAGAACTCCTCGTATCACCTCCGGCCCCGACGGGGCCGTGGCGCACCGGAGACGCCGGACGACCCTCGTCGTGATGTGCGCCGGCATGTTCCTCGTGCAACTCGACGTGACCATCGTCAACGTCGCCCTGCCGCACATCGGCGCGGACCTCCGCACCGGCCTGCCCGGCATGCAGTGGGTCGTCGACTCCTACACCGTCGTCCTCGCGGCGTGCCTGCTCGCCGCCGGCGTCGTGGGAGACCGGCTGGGACACCGCACCGTCGCCGTCGCCGGGCTCGCCCTCTTCGGCGCCGCCTCCCTGCTGTGCGGCCTCGCCCCCGGCATCGGCACGCTGGTCGCGGCCCGCGCCCTGCAGGGCTTCGCCGCCGCGCTGCTGCTGCCCAGCACCCTCGCGGTGGTCGACACGACCTTCCCGGAACGCGCGGAACAGGCCCGCGCCCTCGGCATCTGGGCGGGGGTGTCCGCCCTGGCGCTGCCCTGCGGCCCGGTGCTCGGCGGGCTGCTCGTCACCCTCGCCGGCTGGCGCTCGGTCTTCCTCGTCAACCTGCCCGTCGTCGTGGTCGCCATCGTGCTCACCCTCCGCCGCGTCGGCAGGGACGAGCCCGCACCCGACCGGCGGCTGGACGTCCTGGGGGTGCTCGCCGCAGCCGTCGCCCTGCTCGCCCTCACCTACTGCGCCATCGCGTACGGCCACTCGGGCGTCTCCGCCCAGACGGCGGCGGCCGCCGTGGTCGCCGTGCTCGGCACGGCCGCCCTCGCGTGGTGGGAGCGGCGGGCTCCCGAGCCCCTCTTCCCGCCGTCCGTACTCGGCAGTTCCCGCTTCGTCGGCGCCAACGCCGTCGCCGCCATGATGAACTTCGTCGGGATCGGCTTCGTCTTCGTCGTCACCCTGTATCTCCAGGGTGTCCGCCACCACGACGCCCTGTCCGCCGGTGTCATGCTGCTACCGCTGTTCGCCCCCCTCGCACTGTGCGCGCCGATCACCGGGCGGCTCGCCGCCCGCTACGGACCCCGGCTCCCGATGCTGGGCGGGCTGCTGCTCGGCACGGCCGGCGCCGCCTGCCTGTCGCTGGTCACCCCCACCGGCCCCTACGCGGCACTCCTCCCCGCACTCCTCGGCCTCGGCTTCGGCATGGGCCTGCTCACCGCGTCCGTGGTCGCGGCGGCGCTGCGCGCCGGGCCTCCCTCACGTCCCGGCCTGTCGTCGGGCGTCAACAACACCGCACGGCAGGCGGCCGGCGCGCTCGGCGTCGCCGTCCTCGGCGCGATCGTGCAGGATCCCGCCGACGCCGGGAGGTTCACCTCGGGTCTGCGACGGGCCGGCGGCCTGTCGGCCCTGCTGTGGATCGCCGCGATCGTCATCACCCTCCGTACGGTGCCGGGCCCGCAGGAGCGGGACGCCGCCGGATGACCGTCCCCCCGTCATCGGGCGTCGGTGGGCGGCGCGGGAGCCGGCAGGCCGACCCGTTCGCGTACGGCCTGCCGGAAGTGCGCGCAGCCGGTGACGTCGTCGTGGTCGCAGCCCAGCGCACACTCGATCACCTCCAGCGCCGCCCGGGCCTGTTCGATGCGGCGCCGGAGCTCGGCCTGCCGGCGGCGGAGGACCTCACGCCGCTCGGGCGCCGCGCGGGTGGCGATCATCTCCCGGATGTCGTCCAGGCCGAGACCCGCCTCCTTCGCCCGCAGGATCACGGCCACCCGGAAGATGTCGTCGGGGCCGTAACGGCGCCGGCCGCCCGCGACCCGGGCGGGCGTCAGCAGTCCCACCGACTCCCAGTGCCGCAGGACGTGCGTCGCGAGGCCGAACCGGGCGGCCGCCTCGCCGATGCCGATGGTCGGGCTTGACTTCATGCCGACATTAAGTCGGACGCTGTCCTCCATGTCGAACCCAACCCTCATCGCCCTTCTCGACCGCGTGGACAGGCATCCGGGCCAGGAGGCGCTGCGTGCCCGCTCCTACGAACTTCTCGGCCTGGCCGCCGGGAGCCGTGTGGTGGACGTCGGCTGCGGCGCCGGACTGGCCGTCGCGGAGATGGCCGCCCTGGGCGCGGAACCGATCGGCCTGGACGTCGACGGCCAGATGATCGGGCTCGCCCGGTCCCGGCACCCGGGCCTGGAGTTCCGCCAGGCGGACGCCTGCGACCTGCCGTTCGGGGACGGCGAGCTGGATGGTTATCGGGCCGACAAGGTCTACCACGGCCTGGCCGATCCGGCGCGGGCGGTGGCCGAGGCACGGCGGGTGCTCGCCCCGGGCGGGCGGATCGTGCTGGTGGGGCAGGACTGGGACACGTTCGTGATCGACTCGGACGACGCCGCTCTCACCCGGGTCATGGTGCGGGCGAGGGCGGACGCCGTCCCCAGCCCGCACGTGGCCCGCCGTCACCGCAACCTCCTGCTCGACGAGGGCTTCGCGGACGTCACCGCCGAGGTCCGTACGGGTGTCTTCACGGATGGTTCGCTCCTGCCGATGGTCACCGGTGTGGCCGAGGGCGCGTACGCGGCGGGGGCGGTCACCCGGCGGCAGGCCGACGACTGGATCGCGGAGCAGACCGGGCGCGCGCGGCGGGGGAGGCTGTTCCTCGCCGTCCCCATGTTCCTGGCCGCCGCCCGGCGCCCGTGAGCGTACGGCCGGCCGAGGAGTTCATGGCGCAGCGCTGCAGGCCGCCCCGCCGACGGCCTGTCGTCCGGCGTGGCGGCGGGCTCAGGACATGGCGATGATCTGCCCGGTGACGTGACGGGCCTGATGCGAGGCCAGGAAGACGATCACTTCGGCGACCTCCTCCGGCGTGCCGACGTGCCGCAGGGGGCTTGTCGTGCGGACGGCCTCCTCGACCACGGGGGTGATCCATCCGGTGTCGGTGGCGGGCGGACGGACCATGTTCGCCGTGATTCCGTAGCGGCCGAGTTCGGCCGCGGCGGACATGGTGTAGTTCTCCTGAGCCGCTTTGGCCGCGCCGTAGGAGACCTCTTCGGGGAACCCCTCCGGGCCGCCGGAGGTGAGCCCGATGATCCGCCCCCATGTGGCGCCGCGCCGTACGTGGCGGCGGGCGAACTCCGCGATCAGCAGGGCCGGTGCGCGCACGTCCACCGCGAACTGCCGATCGTGCGAATCGGCGTCGACGGGGCGCAGCGCCCGTCCGAAGCGGTCGCGGGCGTCGGGCAGAAAGGTGTCGGCCACCCAGCCGCTGGCATTGTTGACCAGGATCTCCACCGGGCCGAAGGCCGCCTCCGCCCTGTCGAACAGGCCCCCGATGGCGGTGGCGTCGGCGAGCTCGGCCTCGATCTGCTCGGCTCGGCCGCCCTCTCGCCTGATGCGGGTCACGACCTCCTCGGCGTCCCGTGCCCGCAGCCTGCCGTACGCCTCGGGGAAGGCCGGATCGCCGGCGTGCTCGGCGGGATCGAGCCGCTTGTACGTGAGGAGGACCGCCGCCCCGCACGCGGCCAGCGCGACCGCGATGGCCGCGCCGATGCCCTGGTTCGCCCCGGTGACCAGCGCCACCCGGTCCGTGAGTCGAGGATCGATCATCGCCATGAGTCTGGCACCCGCCGCGCGGCCTCCGCGAGGGATTTCCCACTGGCCGTCGGGGCGCCGATCCCGTCTGCGCGACGGGACCGGCGCCGGAATGTCGGTGGCCGCGGCTAACGTTCGACCGTGACGATGTTCGATCTTTGAGGAAGGCCTCTGATGGTCACGGTCGACGATGTGCGGCGGGTCGCGCGGGCACTGCCCCGCACCGAGGAAGCGCTGGTGCGCGACCACGTGAAGTTCCGGGTCAGGGGCATCGTGTACGCCTCCGTCTCTCCGGACGAGACCCTGATGGGCTTCGCGTTCCCCAAGGAGGAGCGGGCGGCCCTCGTGGCATCCGAGCCGGAGAAGTTCCTCATGCCCCTTCCTTCGGACGAGCGCTACCAGTGGGTCCGGGTCAGGATGGCGGCCATCGACGAGACCGAGATGCGGGAGCTCGTCATCGACGCCTGGCGCATGGTAGTGCCCAAACGGGTAGCGGCCGCGTACCTCGCGAGCTGACGCGGCTCAGACGCGGGCGCCGCCGTCGACGCGCAGGACGGCGCCGGTCACGAAGGAGGAGCGGTCGCTCAGCAGCCAGGCGGCGGCCTCGGCGATCTCGGCCGGGTCGGCCCCGCGGCGCAGCGGTGTCAGCGCCGTGAGCCGCTCCTGGAGACCGGGGGACTCCGCTTCCCAGGCGCGGATCATCTCGGTGAGCGTGTTGCCGGGAGCGATGGCGTTGACGCGGATTCCTTCGGGGCCGTAGGTGACGGCGGCCGACTCGGTGAGGCTGTTGACCGCCCGTTTCATCGCACCGTAGGCCGACAGCTCCGGATTGCCTCCCCAACTGCCGACGGACGAGTTGTTGACGATGGCGCCCGTGCCCGCGGTGGCCCGGATCGCCTCCACCTCGGCGACCATGGCCAGCCAGACGCCCTTGAGGTTCACGGCGTAGATGCGGTCGAAGTCGGCCTCCGGCATCCGGTCCATCGGGCCGGGCCGCTGGCCAATCGCCCCGTTGTTGAAGGCGACGTCGAGCCGGCCGTACAGGTCCACGGCGCGGCTCACGGCGGCGCGCACGCTCGCCGCGTCGGCCAGGTCGCACACCACGTAGTCCGCGGTGCCGCCCGCCGCCCGGATCTCCTCGGTCACCGCCTTCAGCTGGGCCTCCGTCCGGGCCGCGAGCAGCACTCGGGCGCCCTCCCGGGCGAACAGCCGCGCCGCGGCGGCTCCGATACCGCGTCCGGCGCCGCTGACGAAGGCGACCTTGCCGACGAGCAGGCCCGCAGCGGCGGGCGTGGTCTGGGTGGGTGTGTCGGTGGTCGGTGTGTTGTCCATGGCAGTGAGCCTGCGCCGGTGGACGCGGCTCATCCAGGCATCGGCTGTACCTGGATAGGCTCCACGCGCTGGGCAGACTGGAGGTGTGAACCGACGAGAACTGGCCGATTTCCTGCGCAGCAGGCGCGAGCGGATCAGCCCTGCCGACGTGGGTCTGCCCGCCGGGCGCAGGCCGCCGTACCCGGGGCTGCGGCGCGAGGAGGCGGCACAGCTGGCGTTCATCTCGACCGAGTACTACACGCGGCTGGAGCAGGCCCGGGGTCCGCGCCCCTCGCGCGAGGTGCTGGCCGGGCTTGCCCGGGCCCTGCGCCTGACGGACGCCGAGCGCGCCCACCTCCACCACCTCGCCGGCGCGCCGCCCGCCCGCCGCCGGGGCCCACGCGCGAGGTGCGGCAGAGCATCCGTCGACCTGCTGGAGAGGTGCCGCAGGCCGCCGCGTCGTGACGTCCGCGACGCTCGAGGTGCTCGCCTGGAACGAGCTGGCGGCCGCCCTCATGGAGGACTTCTCGGCCCTGCCGCGGCGCGACCGCAACCTGGTGCGCCGCGCGTTCCTCGGCCCGAGGCACGAGGGACGGCGGTTGTACGGGGTCTCCGACGCCGACGACTTCGCCCGCCACGCGGCCCGGCGCCTGCGTGCCGCTGCCGGGCGCTACCCCGACTCGCCCGAGGTGACCGGGCTGGTGGACGAACTCCTCGCGAAGAGCCCGGAGTTCGCTCGGCTGTGGGCTTCCCACGATGTGGCGGCCGGGCCCACGTTGTGCAAGACCTTCCAGCACTCGCTGGTCGGCCCGATCACCGTGAACTGCGACGCCCTCGACATCACCGACCGCGATCAGCAGGTGGTGATCTACACCGCCGTCCCCGGTTCGCCGTCCGAAGAGGCGCTACGGCTGCTGGCGGTCATCGGCACACAACGCATGGACGCCCCCCGCTGAGCCACAGCAAAGCGACTGCGGCAGCCATTGCCGGCTCTCGATTTTCGATCATTGCTCACCGAATCTCGGCCGAAGCTTTCTTATGAAGACGCTGGAGACGATATCCGCATCAGACTCTTCGACGGCGAGTTCCACCACACCCAGCTCCGGATGCTCGCATTCGAGAACGGCGCGTAACCGAATGGGGTGGCTCCACTTCCAGCGCTCGAATGCGGTGACAGGGCGATCTCCCTTCATGGTCACGCCGGTAAGATCCGTGGTCGCCTTGTGCCGGCCGTCCAACCTGCACGGTATACGTGAGACGGCCAGCTTCGAGATCCAAAATGCCGTGATGCCATGCTCCCCAGGTTGTGGCCTGGCGTAGGCGCACGGCACCCATCATCCTGATCCGCCCGCTGGGGAGACCCAGGCGCCGTGCAGCGTTGAATCTTTCGCGACGTTGCCGCGCCCTGCGTGCCCCGACGTAGGCCGCGAACATCATGAGGAATGGAAGGGCCAATTTGGCGACGAGTGTGATCGAGTGCCACAGCTGCATGAATCCCCAAGCAAACAGGATGGTCGGTGGTCGAAAGCGGTGACAGCGGCAGTCTGCCCTCCTCTTCCGGGAGGTGCCAGTGCCGCGGCGGTGCGGCCTCCTTGTCCAGCCTGCCGACCGGACAGGAGTCGTCACCCACGCCCTCGATCACGTTCGCGCCCGCTTATGGATGCCGGCGGTTATCAGGACGACGTCGAAGTGATCCATAAGCATGGGCAATGGATCCGGTGCGGGACAGCCACGTACGGAGAGGATGCGGGCGTTCTGTTCGACGCATGAGGAGTGGTGATGACGTCGTCTTTTCCCGCATCGACCGTGCTGGGGTATCCGAGGATCGGGCCGGATCGGGAGTTGAAGCGGGCGCTGGAGTCGTACTGGGAGGGGCGTTCCAGCCGGGCGGGCCTGGAGGAGACCGCGCGGCGGGTGCGGGAGGACACCTGGCGGCGGCTCGCCGCGCTCGGCCTGGAAGGGCTGCCGTCGAACACGTTCTCCTACTACGACCAGGTGCTCGACACGGCGGTGCTGCTGGGCGCGGTGCCCGCGCGTTACCGGCACGACGACGACCTGACGACCTACTTCGCGATGGCCCGCGGCGCCGAGGGGATCGCCCCGCTGCGCATGACCAAGTGGTTCGACACCAACTACCACTACATCGTGCCCGAGATCGGCCCGGACACGGTCTTCTCGCTCGACGCCGCCAAGCCGCTGGCGGAGGTACGCGAGGCCCGCGCGCTGGGGCTGGAGACCCGGCCGGTGGTGGTCGGGCCGGTGACGTTCCTGCTGCTGTCGCAGGCCGCCCCCGGCAGCCCGGACGGCTTCGCCCCGCTCGACCGGCTGGACGACGCGGTCGAGATGTACGCGCGCCTGCTGGCCGAGCTGGCCGCGGAGGGCGTCGGCTGGGTGCAGCTGGACGAGCCCGCGCTGGTCGCCGACCGCACCGCCGCCGAGCTGGCCGCGGTCGAGGCGGCGTACGGACGGCTGGGACGGCTGGAGAACCGGCCCGCGCTGCTGGTCGCCTCCTATTTCGGGGATCTCGGCGACGCGCTGCCCGTCCTGGCCGGAACGCCGGTCGAGGCCGTCGGCCTGGACCTCGTCCGGGGCACGGACCACGGTGTGGAGGCCCTGGCCGGCAAGACGGTCGTCGCCGGGGTGGTGTCGGGCCGGGACGTGTGGCGCACCGACCGGGACCGCGCGCTGGCCACGCTGCTCGCCGTACGGGAGCGCGCCGGGCGGGTCGTGGTGAGCACGTCGTGCTCGCTCCTCCACGTGCCGTACGACGTGGAACGGGAGACCGGCCTCGATCCGGCGCTGCGGGAGCGGCTGGCGTTCGCCGAGCAGAAGGTCGCCGAGGTGGCCGACCTCGCGGCTCTGCTCGCCGCCGCACCCGGCCGTCACCTGCCCGGACACCCCGCTCCTGAGGACCGACCGCACCCCTCCCGGGTCCGGGCGGCGGAGGGCCGCGCGCCCTACGCCGTGCGGGCCGCGGCGCAGGCCGAGCACCTGAAGCTGCCGCTTCTCCCGGTCACCACGATCGGTTCCTTCCCCCAGACGGGCGAGCTGCGCCGGGCGCGGGCGGCCCTGGCGGCAGGGGAGATCGGCGAGGCGGCGTACGAGAGCATGGTCGCGCGGAGATCGAGCAGGTGATCGCGCTGCAGGAGCGGCTGGGGCTGGACGTCCTCGTGCACGGCGAGCCCGAGCGCAACGACATGGTGCAGTATTTCGCCGAGCACCTCGACGGCTTCGCCGTCACCCGGCACGGCTGGGTCCAGTCGTACGGCTCGCGCTGCACCCGACCGCCCATCCTCCACGGCGACGTGCGGCGGGCTGAGCCGATCACCGTCCGCTGGGCGGAGTACGCCCAGTCGCTGACGAGCAAGCCGGTCAAGGGCATGCTCACCGGCCCGGTGACGATCGTGGCGTGGTCGTTCGTCCGCGACGACCTGCCGCTGCGCGAGGTGGTGTTCCAGGTCGCCGACGCCGTACGGGAGGAGGTGGGCGACCTGGAGGAGGCGGGCATCCGCGTCATCCAGGTCGACGAGCCCGCGCTGCGCGAGCTGGTGCCGCTGCGGCGCGCCGAGCAGGCCGCCTACCTGGAGTGGGCCGTCGAGGCCTACCGATGGGCCACTTCGGGCGCGAGCGAGCACACGCAGATCCACACGCACCTGTGCTATTCGGACGCCGACGAGATCCTCGCCGCGATCGACGCTCTCGACGCCGACGTGACGAGCATCGAGTCGGCGCGCTCGCGGGGGCGCGTGCTCGGCGCGGTCGGCGCCTTTCCCAGGGGATTGGGGCCGGGCGTGTACGACATCCACTCGCCGCGCGTGCCGGGCGCCGACGAGGTGGAGCACCTGCTCACGGAGGCGCTGCGGACGGTGCCCGCCGAGCGGTTGTGGGTCAACCCCGACTGCGGGCTGAAGACCCGGTCGTACGAGCAGGTCGAGGCGGCGCTCGCCAACGTGGTCGAGGCGGCGGCCCGCGTGCGCGAGCGGCTGTTCCGCGACGTCCGCTAGCGGCCGGCGCTGGCCAGGACGACGCCCCGATAGAGGACGAGCGGGGCGCCGCGTCGAGGCGGGCCAGGACGATCTCGTCGTCGGGGCCGGGACCGGCGCGCAGGCCTTCTCGGGGGCGCAAGGAGACGATGAGGTGCCGCCCGTCGGCGGTGGGCAGCACCCGGCGACGGTCTGGTCCTCCCGCGCTCCGGTGGTGATCCGGACGCGGCACCGGCTCGCTCGCCACCGTGAGCGAGCCGCCAGCGGTGCCGCCGTCGCCGCCACCACCGCCCCCACCGTCGCGGGTGTCGCCGGAGAACAGGATCCGGCGCCCGGGAAGGGCCGTGACCGGGGACGCCCCGGCCGGCCCGGCCGCGGCGACCCCCTCGGACGTGAGGGCGACCACGACGCCGTCCGGCGCGAAACGGATGCCCGTAACGCCCGGGGCGTCAGTTCCGGGACCGGCCGGCCGCCCTCCCGTTGGGGTGGCGGGGAGCGGAGCGGCCTGCCGGGCGCGCGGTATGGTGACGGCCTGGCGCGCCCGGGCCTGCCGGAGGTCGACCTCCCACACCTCGGCGGGCTTCGGGTCACCGATGTCCGCGTCGCGGGCGAGCACCGCGACGAGCGCGTGATCGCCCGCGACGACGATCTTCACGCCGCCGTCGCTCGCGGGGAGGCCCTTCACCGGAGTGAGCGTGCCCGTCCGCAGGTCGGCCACGACCAGGCGCGGGCGGGCACGGCCCACCGTCGCGAGGGCCCGGCGGCCGTCCGGCGTGAAGGCGACCGTGCCGACATCCTCTGCCAGCCGGCGGACCTCGCCGCGGAAGCCGGCGACGGCCAGTGCCGGGGGACGGTCGCCCTGCCGCAGGACCGTCGCGTACCCGTCGCCGGTAAAGACGCCGGGGGCGCCGCGGTCCGACCGGCCCGCCGTCCGCGCGCCGCCGTCTCGCGTGTCGGTGATGACGAGCGCGTCGTCCCGCAGCGACGCCAGGTAGCGCCCGTCGGGGGAGACGGCCACCGGAAACGCCGGTACGGAGGTCCTCGGGGTCGCGGTGCCGTCGCGCAGGTCGACGCCGCCTGCGCCGGTCGGTCCCGGGGCGTACCAGTACACGCCCCCGTTGGGGGCGCGCTCGCACTGCGCCTCGGGCCCTGGCTGCTCGGTCCGGCCGTCCGTACGGACGAGGACGCACCGCCCGGTGGTCGCGGACACGGTGGGGCCGACGGGGAAGGTCCCGGTGACGAAGACATGACCGGGGAGCGTGGCGTCGACCACGTCGCCGGAGACCAGGACGGCGTCCCGGGGATCCTCGGCCAGGCCGCGTACCGCGATGGGCGCGGCCGGGTCACCCAGTGCGACCTCCACGTGCCGGCGGACCCACGTGCCCTTCGTCAGTGCGTCGCCGAACCGGCCCACCCGGATCAGGCCGAGCAGGTCGTCCCGCGTCTCGTCGGGCACGCGGGCGAGGAAGACGGCCGCACCGGGTCCTTGGACGTCGGCGGGCAGCGGGTTGACGCGTGCGGCCAGGTTTTCCGGCCCCGGCGACCCGCCGGGGGAGCAGGCCGCGAGCGTGAGCAGGGCGAGCACCACGGCCGCGGGCGTACGCAGACCCATGAACGCGATCTTAGATACCCCCGCCGCCCGCGTCCCCAGACCCGGGGAGAACGGCTCAGCCCGGCTTGGCGGAACTCCGGGGGACCACCAGGCCGGACTCGTAGGCGAAGACGACGAGCTGGGCGCGGTCCCGCGCGCCGAGCTTGGTCATCGCCCTGCTGACGTGGGTCTTGGCGGTGAACGGGCTGATCACCATGTGCGCGGCGATCTCCTCGTTGGTGAGGCCGCGCGCGACCAGGGCGACGACCTCCCGCTCGCGGTTGGTGAGCTCCTTCAGGGCGGCCGTCGGCACGGCGTCCGGAGGGCGGGAGACGTACTCGCTGATGAGCGTCCGGGTGACCGCCGGGGACAGCAGGGCGTCGCCGCGCGCCGCGACCCTGATCGCCTGGAGAAGCTCCACCGGCTCGGTGTCCTTGAGCAGGAAGCCGCTCGCGCCCGCCCGCAGCGCGTCGAACACGTAGCGGTCGAGCCCGTAGTTGGTCAGGATCACCACCCGGGTGGCGGCCAGGCGGGGATCGGCGGCGATGCGGCGGGTCGTCTCGATGCCGTCCATCACCGGCATCTGGACGTCCACGAGCGCGACGTCGGGGACGTGCCGCTCGGCCAGCGCCAGGCCCTCACTGCCGTCGCCCGCCTCGCCGACCACCTCCACGCCGTCCTCGGCGTCGAGCAGCGCCCTGAACCCGGCCCGGATGAGCGCCTGATCGTCCACCAGCAGCACCCTGATCACGCCGCTCCCTCCCCGACAGGCACGGGCAGTTCGGCCTGGATGGTGAAGCCGCCGTCCGGCCCGGGACCGGTCTGGAGCCGCCCGCCGAGCGCGGACACCCGCTCCCGCATGCCGGTCAGTCCCACGCCCGCGCGAACCGCTTCGGGCCGGACCACGGTGGCCGTCTCGGAGGCCACGCCGGCGCCCTGCCGTGGTGTGACGCCGTGCCGTGGCGTGCCGCCGGGCAGGCCCCTGCCGTCGTCCTCGACGCGTACGACGAGGGTGTCGGCCAGGTAGCGGACGTGCACGGACGCCGAGGCGTTGCCCGCGTGCCGCGCCACGTTGGTGAGCGCCTCCTGCACGATCCGGTAGGCGGCCAGGTCGACCTCCGGCGGCAGGGCGCGGGGCGTGCCGGTGACCGCCAGCGTGGCCGGCACACCCGCCGACCGCGCCCGCTCGACCAGCTCGCCGATCCGGTCGGCCCGGGCGATGCCGGGCGCGTCGTCGGGGCCGGGTTCGCGCAGCACCTCCAGCGTCGCGCGCAGCTCCCGCATGGCGTCCGCACTCGCGTCCTGGATCGCCAGCAGCGCCGCCGGCACGTCCTCGCCCCGCTTGCGCGCCAGGTGGACGGCCACGCCGGCCTGCACCTTGATGATCGAGATGCTGTGGGTGAGCGAGTCGTGCAGCTCCCTGGCGATGCGCAGCCGCTCCTCGCCGGCCCGGCGGCGCGCGACCTCCTCGCGGGTGCGCTCCGCCTCGACGGCGCGCTGCTCGGCCTGGCGCAGGTACGCCCGGCGCTGCCGGGAGACGACCCCCGCCACGTTGGCGGCGACGAACCAGCCGACCAGCAGGCCGACCCGTTCCACCACCTCGCGCGGGGTCCGCGTGCCGAGATCCGACAGGTCCGCCAGCAGGACGCCGCCGAGGTAGGCCGCGCTCACCGACGCCGCCCACCACCCGCCGGCCGCCGGCGCCGCCGAATACACGGTGACCATGACGGGAAAGGCGGGCGCGATCTCGGGCTGCACCCGCAGGGCGTAGGCCAGCATGCACGCCGCGGAGACGACGAGCGCCGTCACCGGCGCCGCCCGGCGCGCGACCAGGGCGGCGGCCCCGCCCACCAGGAGCAGGTAGCCCACCACCCCCACCTGCGCGGGGCCGTTCGGCGAGCCGGGAATGAGGGTGCCGCCCGCGAGCAGCACCGCCACGACGGCCGCGATCGCGCGTCCACGGCGTACGTCCCGGGAACGCTGGGGGACGCCTGCCGTCCGTGATCGCCGTCCATGTCCGAAGCGTAACCGCGCCCGATGGGCGCCGCCTCCTCCCGGCGGACCGATCCCGCGCTACTCCCACCGGAGTACGCCGGGCCGCCACTCGCCGTGCCGGGACCGGCCCGGAACGCCTTCCGCCGTACGACGACGGGGGCGGCCGCGCCCGGCAGGATCGGGCCGCATGACAGCACGACCGACGAGGAGACAGAGATGCCGACGCCGTACCGCTACGTGACCCCGGTGCCCACGGAGGTGGCGGCGGGGCTGACCGCCGAGGTCTACGCCCAGATCGCCCGTGATTTCGGCATGGCCCGCATGCCGCTGTTCCTGACGCTGTCCCCCGCTCCGGAGGTGCTCGCTCCCACGTGGGCGATGCTGCGCGAGTCGCTGCTCGCCGGTCGGGCCCCGAGGGCGGCGAAGGAGGTCGTCGCCGCCGGGGTCTCCCTCGCCAACAAGTGCCCGTTCTGCGTCGACGCGCACACCGTGCTCCTGCACGCGACCGGCGAGCACGACCTGGCCGAGACCGTCGCGCGCGGGCGGACGCCGTCCGATCCGGAGCACGCCCGGCTGTTCGCCTGGGCCACCGGCACGGCCACGGCCGGGCAGGCGCCGCCGTGCCCGCCCGGTCACGCGGCCGAGCACATCGGCACGGCCCTCGCCTTCCACTTCATCAACCGGATGGTGTCGTCGCTGCTGACCGACAACCTCCTGCCCGCCGGCCTGCAGCGGTCCCGGCTCGTACGCGGCCTGGGCGGCCGGCCCTCGCCAGGACGGTACGCCGCAGGCTGCCGCGGGGCGAGGCGCTGCCGCTGCTGCGTGGGCTGCCGTCGGGCCCGGCCCCGGCGTGGGCGGCGGGAACCCCGGCCGGGACCGCGTTCGCCGCGCTGCGGGCCGCGGCGGGAGAGGGGGCCGCCCTGCTGGGCGACACGGCCAGGGAGGCGGTCGTGGAGGCCGTCGCGGCCTGGGACGGCGAGCACCCTCCGCTGTCCGGCTGGCCGTCCGGTCCGCTGGCGGACGTCGCGCCGGGGACAGCGCCCGGCCGCCCGGCTCGCCCTGCTGGCCGCCCTCGCGCCCTATCGAGTGACCGACGCCGACGTCGCCGCCTGGCGGGAGGCCGGGGGCGGCCGGTACGACGCCGACCTCGTGCGGCTGCTGGCGTTCGGGGCGATCACCGCGGTCCGGCGGATCGAGGCCGCGCTCGCCGTGCCGGCCTGACGCGACCATGGGGGAGGAGGTCAGACCTCCAGTTCACCGGACCAGATGGTCACGGCGTGCCCGGCGAGTTCGACGCGGTCGCCGCGCAGAGTCGTGCGGACGGTCCCGCCGCGCTGCGACACCTGCTCCCCGACGAGTGCGTCCCGGCCGAGCTTGCCCGACCAGTGGGGCGCGAGCACGCAGTGGGCCGAACCGGTGACGGGGTCCTCCGGCACGCCCACCCGGGGGCCGAAGAACCGGGAGACGTAGTCGGCGGAGGTGCCCTCGCCGGACGCCGTCACGATGACGCCCCGGGCCTCGACCTCGGCCAGCCGCGCCATGTCGGGGTCGGCGGCCCGCACCTCCTCGGCCGAGCCGACCTCGACCAGCAGGTCGAACTCGCTGCGGCCGGTCCACACCGGCGTGACGCCGAGAGCCTCGGCGAGGCCGTCCGGCGGCGGGCACGGCGACGCCTGTTTCGCCGGGAAGTCCATCGCGATCAGCCCGTCGTCCGTCCGCTCGGTCGCGAGCACGCCGCTCTTCGTGGCGAACTCCAGCCGCCCGGACTCCCCGAGGGAGTAGAGGACGTGCGCGGTGGCCAAGGTGGCGTGCCCGCACAGCGCGACCTCGACCGCGGGGGTGAACCAGCGCAGCGAGCGCGGTCCCTCGTCCCGCCGCAGCACGAAGGCCGTCTCCGAGTGGCGCATCTCGGCGGCCACCGCCTGCATCCACTCGTCCGGCACGGTCTCGTCGAGGAGGCAGACCGCGGCGGGATTGCCCCGGAACGGCCGGTCGGTGAAGGAGTCCACGGTGAAGATGCGCATGTCCGCGGATTCTACGGCCGCCCGCCTTCACCAGCGGAATCGCCGATCGCGGCGAGGGTCTCCCGGGCGACCTGGAGCTCCTCGCGGGGCCGTACGACGAGGACCGGCAGGCGGGCGCCCGGCGGGCTGACGACGCGATCCCGGTCCACGTCGGTCACGGCGGGCGGCTCGACGCCGAGCAGTGACAGCCTGCCGCACACCGCCTCGCGCACCTCGGGCTGGTCCCAGCCGATCTCGCCGGTGAACACGAGCGCGTCGAGCCGGTCGAGGGCGGCGGTCGAGGCGGCGATCTCCCGGCTCACCCGGTAGCCGAACACGTCGAGAGCCAGCGTCGCGGCCTCCTCCTTCGAGGCGACCAGGTCGCGGGTGTCGCCGGACAGGCCGCCGGAGAGCCCGAGCAGGCCGGAGTCCTGCTCCAGCCCGTCGCGCAGTTCCTCCAGCGTGAGGCGCGAGCCGGACAGCAACCACAGGAGCATGCCGGGATCGACGCTGCCCGAGCGCTTGCTCATGGGCACGCCCTCCAACGGGGTGAACCCCATCGAGGTGTCCACGCTCCGGCCGTTCCGCACGGCACAGACCGAGCATCCGCCGCCGAGATGTGTGAGGACCAGGTTGACCTCTCCGGCCGGGCGTCCGAGCAGTTCGGCCGCCCGGCGGGTCGCCCACGCGTACGACAGCCCGTGGAAGCCGTAGCGGCGCAGGCCCCACCGGCGCCGCCACCCGGCCGGCAGGGCGTAGGTCGCGGCGGCGGCCGGGAGCCCGGCGTGGAAGGCGGTGTCGGGACACAGCACGTGCGGCACGGACGGCAGCACCCGCCGGGCCGCCTCCACCAGCGCGAGCGCGGGCGGCACGTGCAGCGGCGCGAGGTCGGCGTATCCGTGCACGGCCTCCACCACGCCGTCGTCGGCGAGCGCCGGCGCGCGGACGGCCTCGCCGCCGTGGACGAGCCGGTGACCGACGGCGGCCACCTCGGCGTCCGCCCCGGACAGGAAGTCCGACAGCGTACGCTCCGCCGCGGCGGGGTCGGGGCTGTGCTCGCTGTGCTCGGTCCGCAGCACGCGGCCGTCCCGCACCAGATGCAGTTGCAGGCTGCTGGAGCCCGCGTTGACGGTGAGCACGGTCGGTGTCATGGCGTCCGTCTTTCCGGCGGCCCGGCGGGCAAACCCCGGCGGCCGCCGGACAGAGCGGCCGGGGAGATCGGCGGGCCGGGTCGATTACGGACGCACGGCGCAGAGCAGGCGGTTGTCGCCGCGCTGCCACAGCGTCCCGATCTCGGCGAAGCCCGCCGCGCGGAGGGCCTCGACGTGGGTGGACAGGTGGAGCGACTCCGAGCCGTGGTGCGCCGCGGTGGCCGGCCGGGGCGCCGCGACACCGGCGAGGTCGGGGTCGGCGGCGATCGCGTCCCACCACTGACGCCAGTCCTCGGGACGGCCGCCGGCGAAGCGCCGCCGCTCCTCGCTCTCGTGCACGGCCCGCTCCAGCCGCGCCAGCGCCGGAGAGGTGTCCTCCGAGCTGAAGTGGTCGCCGTTGAGGAACAGCCCGCCCGGCCGCAGCACGGTCGCAAGCTCGGCGTACACGGCCCTCAGATCGGGCTCGGCCAGCCAGTGCAGCGCGGTCGTGCTCACCGCCGCGTCCGCCGGGCGGTCGAGGCCGAGCGCCTGGCTCCACCCCGGCTCCCGCAGGTCCAGATCGGCGAAGCGCAGGCCGTCGCGGTCGCCGTACGCCGCACGGGCCAGCGACAGCAACAGGGGATCGGCGTCGACCGCGACGACCGTGGCCCGGGGAATGCGGCTCAGCAGTCGGGCCGACAGCGAGCCGGGGCCGCAGCCGAGGTCGATCACCAGGGGTCCGGGCGGCCCACGCCCGCCTCGACGGCGTCGATCAGCGCGGTGAAGCGCTCCTCCCGGTCGGGGAGGTAGCCCTCCTGCTGGCGGTCCCAACGGTCGATCCACCGGGTGGCGACGTCCAGAGTGAGCATGCCGTCTCCTTGTAACTGGCGTGTATTCTTTCGGCAGTTACAACGTAGAATGCAAGGGTGTAACTGGTCAAGTGAACTTCAACAGTCACGCTGATGTCGTGGTGGCGGTCGCCGTCGGCCTGGTGAACGCCCTGACCGAGGGCGAGGCGCGGGGCCGGCCGTACGAGCCGCCGACGGGTGAGGCGCGGGCCGCCGCGGTCGCCGACGTCCTCACGACCGGCGACAGGCGGGCGCCCGCGGTCACCGAGGCGGAGGCGGGCGCCCTCGCAGAGGTCGCGGGGCGGCTGCGCGGCGTGTTCGAGGCGGTGACGCGGGGCGACGTGGACGCGGCGGCGCTGACCGTGAACGGACTGCTGGCGGAGACGGACGCGCGCCCGCACCTCGACCGGCACGACGGGGAGCCCTGGCACATACACTTCCACGGCGCGGGCGGCACCCTGGCCGGCAACTACGCGGCCAGTTGCGCGACCGGCCTCGCCGTGGTGCTCGGCAGCGAGTTGCACGACCGGCTCGGCGTGTGCACCGCGCCGCACTGCGACCGCGTGTACGTGGACACCTCCCGCAACGGCACCCGCCGCTTCTGCTCCACGGCCTGCCAGAACCGGGTCAAGACGGCCGCCTTCCGGGCGCGCGGCGCCTGACCGCTCCTCCGCGCGGGCCTTTCCCGCGCCTTTCCGAGCCCTGACAGTCCGAACGCCAGGTCCGATCGCCGCCGGACCTCCCGGCCCCGTTGTCGCCATGCTCGGCACCATGAACGAGATCAACGACATGAACGGCAAGGCGGCCCTGGTCACCGGGGGCGGCCGGGGGATCGGTGCGGCCGTCGTCCTGAAGCTGGCCGAGCGCGGCGCCGATGTGGCGCTCACCTACGAGCGCGACCAGGACAGCGCGGCCGCCGTGGCCGAGAAGGTGAAGGCGATGGGCCGGCGGGCGCTGGTCATCCGGGCCGACAACGGCGACGCGAAGGCGGTCGTCGCGGCCGTGGACGAGGCCGCCGCCGAGTTCGGCCGGCTCGACGTCCTCGTGAACAACGCGGCGCTCTTCCCCGTCGCGCCGATCGAGGACCTGGGGCCGGAGGAGGTCGACCGTACGCTCGCGGTCAACGTGCGCGGGCCGTTCCTGGCCGCGCGGGCGGCGGCGGGACACATGACCGAGGGCGGCCGGATCATCACCGTCGGGAGCAACATCGCCGAGCGGACCGTCTTCCCCGGGTTCGCCCTGTATGCCATGAGCAAGACGGCCATGACCGGAATGACCAAGGGGCTCGCCCGCGACCTCGGGCCGCGCGGCATCACGGTCAACCTCGTCAACCCCGGCCCGACCGACACCGCCTCGAACCCGGCGGACAGCCCCATGGCGGACACGGTCCGGGGGCTGACGGTCCTCGGCCGCTACGCGGCGCCGGACGACATCGCCGAGACCATCGCCCACCTGGCGGGCGACGGCGGGCGCTACGTCACCGGCGCGACGATCAACGTCGACGGCGGCTGGGCCGTCTGACGTCAGTCCGGGCACACCGTTCGGGCGCGGAGCGGAGATCTCGCGGCCGGCTCGCCCGGCTGGAACGGCCGCGAGATCTCATGCGCGGCTCCGGGCGCCGGTGGAGGACGGGGGCCGGACCCCGTCCCTGACGGTCAGGTTTCAGGCGTCGGCGGCTTCGACGTCGGCGACCACGCACGAGATGTTGTCGGGTCCGCCGCCCTCGTTGGCCAGCTCGATGAGCCGGCGGACCGTCTCCTGCGGATCGGCCACCGTGGTGAGCACGTGGTGCAGCGCCTCGGGTTCCAGCACGGAGGTCAGCCCGTCGGAGCACAGCAGGTAGCGGTCGCCCGGGAACGCCTCGCGCAGCGACAGGTCCGGCTCGGCCAGGCCGCTCGTCTCCAGCGCCCGCAGCAGCAGGGAGCGGCGCGGATGACGGGCGGCCTGGTCGGGGCTCATCCGCCCGTCGTCCACCAGCGACTGCACCAGCGTGTGGTCGCGCGTGATCTGGTAGAGCGCACCGTCACGCAGCATGTACGCCCGCGAGTCGCCCACGTGGGCCAGGGCGAACTTCCCGTGGCCGTCCCACAGCATCGCGGTGACCGTGGTGCCCATCCGTTCGAGCGCCGGGTCCTGCGCGGCGAGGTCGCCCAGGCGCTGCCCCGCCTCCCGTACGGCGTCCGCGAGGGCGGCAACGGGGTCGGCGGGAGCCGGGCCGTCATCCAGTCCGGCCAGTGTGGAGATGACGGCCGCGCTGGCGACCTCGCCGTGTCCGTGCCCGCCCATCCCGTCGGCGATGGCGAGCAGACGCTCGCCGGCGTGCACCGAATCCTCGTTGTTGGCACGCGAGCGCCCGACGTCCGACCCAGCGGCGTACCGAATACGGTTGTGCGTCATGGTTTTGAGTAAACCATTGGTTGAGTGACTTCACAAGCACAGTGCTAGGCTCGTGTTCATGAGCCACGACGCCCAGGCGGACAACACGGCGGACACGACGGCGGGTCCTGTCGCCGCCAGCCCGCTCGAGGCCGCCGTCGAAGCGGCGGTCGAAGCGACCGTGAACGCGGGCGACATCGCCCGGCTCGCCGACGTCGGCAGGGCCGCGGTCAGCAACTGGCGGCGCCGCTACGAGGACTTCCCCCAGCCGGTCGGAGGTACCGCCTCCAGCCCGCTTTTCTCGCTGCCCGAAGTGGAGGCGTGGCTGCGCAGGAACGGCAAGTCGTTCGAGGTGTCCCAGGGCGACCGCGTCTGGCAGCGGCTGCGCGCGTCGGCCGACGACCTGCGCCTGGGCGAGGTGCTGGGGGAGGTCGGGGCGTTCCTGCTCTACACGCTCCGCGACCCGGACGGCTGGAAGCGGCTGTCCGCCGCCCCCGACCTCGCCGTACGGCTCCCGCGCGCGGTGGCCGAGGCGACCGCCGACCTGCCCCCGCGCACGGGGGAGGCGACGCCGGTCGAGCCCGGCCTGCTCCTGCTGGTCGCCGGGATGGCCGAGCGGAACGGCCCGGCCGGCGCGTTCGAGTTCCTGTGCGAGCGGTACGCCGAGGCGCACAGCCGCAGGCTGGCACTGACCCGGCCCGACGTGGCCGCCCTGATGACCCGGCTGGCCTGCCCGGGGGCGCGCACGGTGCTCGACCCCGCGTGCGGCATGGGCACGCTCCTGCTGGACGCCGCCGGGGCCGGTGCGGCGGGGGACGAGGCGCGGCTGCTCGGCCAGGACGCCAACGAGACGGTCGCGCTGCTCGCCGCGCTGCGGCTGCTGCTGCGCGGGCGGGACGCCCGGGTCGTCCCCGGGGACGCGCTGCGGCACGACGCGTTCCCTCCGGACCGGCCGACGGACGGGCTCGGGGACGGGCTCGGGGACGGGCTCGCGGACGCCGTGGTGTGCGACCCGCCGTTCAACGAGCGGGCCTGGGGCCACGAGGACCTCATCGGCGATGCCCGCTGGCAGTACGGCATGCCCCCGCGCGGCGAGCCGGAGCTGGCCTGGGTGCAGCACTGCCTCGCCCACGTGCGGCCCGGCGGGCTCGTGGCCATCCTGATGCCGGGCGCCGCCGCGAGCCGCCGTCCGGGACGCCGTATCCGGGCGAACCTGCTGCGGACGGGCGCGCTGCGGGCGGTCTTCACGCTGGCGCCCGGAGGCCCCGACCTGTGGCTGCTGCGCCGTCCCGAGCCGGGGGAGCGGCAGCCCGGCGCGATCCTCGTGGCCGACGCGGGAGACGACCCGGCCGGCGTCGAAACGGTCTGGCGGGCCCACCTCGCGAAGACCGAGCTCCCGCGCGGTGGCCGCACGGTCCGGATCATCGACATCCTCGACGACGAGGTGGACGTGAGCCCGGCGCGGCACCTGTCACCCCGGAACGACACGCGGGGCTTCCCGGACGCCAGGGAGCGCTTCCGGGACGCGCTCGCGGCGCTGGCCGGCGACGTGCCCGACCTGGAGGTGCTCACCGGCGGCGCGGCGGGCTGGGACGCGTCGTGGGCGACCGTGGCGGAGATGGCCAGATCCGGGCTGGTCACCATCCGGCATTCGACGCTGCGGGCGCTGCCCGCCGACGTTCCCGGCGGCGACATCCCCGGCGGTGCGGTGGCCGAGGGCGGGGTGCCCGTGCTGACGGCCGACGACGTCGCGGCCGGGACGGCGCCGTCGCGGCGGATCCCCGCGCGCCCCGGCCTGGTCGCCGTACGGCCGGGAGACGTCGTGGCGTCGGCCGTCACCGCCCGGGTGGTGGCGGGGGAGGGCTCGGTCCTGGGCCCTCACCTCAGCCTCTTCCGCGTCGCTCCGGACAAGGTGGATCCCGAGTTCCTGGCCGGGTTCCTGCGCTACGCGGCGGGCGGCGGCCGGCCGCATCTGGGCAGCAGCCGCGTGGAGGCCCGCCGGGCCCGCGTCCCCCAGCTTCCCCTGGCCGTCCAGCGCACGTACGGCACGGCCTTCCGGCGGCTGCTCGCGCTGGAGGACGGCCTGCGCGAGGCGGCGGCCGCGGGGGAGGCGCTCGCCCGCCTCGGCGTCGAGGGGCTGATCGACGGACGCCTCCGCCCTCGTGGGTGACGCGGTCCAGAGCCTGCCGGCTGAGAGAGTCCTGTCCACCCGGCCGCTGAGCCCGAGCATCGCGGACGAATCCGGTAGCTTTTTCCCCGATAGGCCGACGGGAGGGGCGCATGGTCATCGGCGACCGGTATGAGCTGGACGACCTCCCCCTGGGGCAGGGCGGCATGGGCGCCGTGTACGGCGGGCACGACCGGCGGCTCGACCGCAAGGTGGCGGTGAAGTTCCTGCGGCTGCCCGACGGCCCGGACGAGGAGTTGCAGCGCCGGTTCATCCGCGAGGCGCGGATCCTCGCGAAGCTCGACCATCCGGGCGCGCCCGTCCTGTACGACTTCGGCACCTACGAGCAGCGGCTCTTCCAGGTCATGCAGTTCATCGAGGGCGTGACGGTCGCCGACCTGCTGAGCGAGCACGGCCCGCTGCCGGTGCCGTGGGCCGCGGCCATCGCCGCCCAGGCGTGCGCCGTGCTGACCGCCGCCCACGAGCTGTCGATCTGCCACCGGGACCTCAAGCCGACCAACCTCATGCTCTGCCCGGACGGCAGCGTGAAGCTGCTCGACTTCGGGCTCGCCATGCTGCGGGAGGCGGACGTCGCGGGTAGGACGGCGCAGTTCACCCGGATCGGCCAGATCCTCGGCACCCCGGCGTACATGTCCCCCGAGCAGATCCAGCGGGGCGTCGCCGGGCCGAAGAGCGACCTGTACTCCCTCGGCTGCGTGCTGCACGAGATGCTGACCGGCAACCAGCTGTTCACCGGGCCCACCGAGTATGCCGTGTTCGACAAGCAGGTGAAGGAACGGCCGCCCCGGGTTCCGGGGGTCCCCGCCGAGCTGGACCGCCTGATCGCCGAACTGCTGGAGAAGGAGCCGGACAACCGGCCGTCCGACGCGCACACGCTGTTCGAGCGGCTGCAGCCGTTCGCGGTCGACCTGCCCCCGCTGCCCGGCTTCCTCAACCCGTCGTCGGTCCCCAGCCCCGGGCGCATGTACGCCCAGATGGTCGGCCGCGTCCGCTGAGAGGTCCGCCGGAGGCGCTCACCCGCGCCAGGCCGTCAGGACCTCCTCGACCCGGGGGCGGATCCGCTCGCGGGCCGTCATCCGCGGCGTCCCGGCCATCAGCAACTCGTCGTAGTCGGTGTCCAGATGCCGCACGCTCGCGATCACGGCGAGCGTGATGGCGTTCTCGTCCAGCACGCGGGCGGCGGCGGTGCGGCCCACCCGCCCGCTGCCGCGTACGGCGGCGTGCGCGGCGATGGCCTCGGGCCCGCTCGGGCCGGGCAGCGGGGGAAC
>NZ_MWJN01000106.1:0-31657 GCF_002027145.1 Microbispora sp. GKU 823
GTCGGGTAAGTTCCGACCTGCACGAATGGCGTAACGACTTCCCCGCTGTCTCAACCACAGGCCCGGTGAAATTGCAGCATGCCGAGGAACACGACGCGGTCGAACCGCCCCTCCTTGAGCCGGTTGGCCAGCCCCTCGAACGGATCGCCGCCGTCCAGGAGGCCGGCCAGCGCCTCCAGCGCCTCCGGCTTCGCCTCCAGGTCGGCGAGAAACAGCCCCGCGTCCACGTCCATCTCCTTCGAAGAGTCTTCAGGCGTACCAGGTCCGCAGCACGCCCATCGGCGCGTACCGCCAGCGCGGCAGGTGGCGGGCGGCGTAGATCAGTTCGCGGCACTCCTGCTCGACCTCGAACGGCCGCAGCAGCGACCGGTCGAGCAGGTCGGCGCGGCCGGCCCGCGCGAGCGTCCGGGCGTAGGCCGCCGTCAGCTCCCGGCGCGCCGCTTCGGCCCAGGCGGCCGTCGCGTCCGGGTCGGCGGACCTGCGTCTGAGCGCCACCTGCCCCGCGTGGTCCACGCTTGTCGTGAGCTGCGCGAGGTCGCGGGCCGCGGGCTGGTAGGGGTCGGCGTCCGCCACGGTCGGGTTCCCGTCGAAGTCGACCACCGCGTAGCCGTCGCGCCAGCGCAGGATCTGTCCCACGTGCAGGTCGCCGTGGACGCGGATCAACGGTGTGGCGGGGACGCGGGCGAGGGGCTCCAGTTCCCGGCGCAGGGCCTCGGCCCGCCCCGCCAGCCACGCGCCGTCCGCGCCGTCCGTCAGCGCCAGGGCCTCACGCAGCGCATCCTCGGCGCGGGTCCGCCACGCCCCCTCGCCGCCGGGCGGCGACAGCCGTACGGGGTCGGGGGAAGACCGCGGACGGGGTGGCCATCGCGAGGTGCAGTTCGGCGGCGAGCGCGCCGACCTCGGCGGCGAAGCCGGTGCGGCCGGCCTCGGCCTCGTCGACGCACCACTCCCAGCCGTCCCGCGCCTCGGGAAGGTACGCCGTCACCAGGGCGACCAGCGCGTCCTCCCAGTAGACCGCCGCGTACGGCGTGGCCGTCCGGGCGAAGCCGGCCAGATGGGCGAGCAGCCCGGGCGCGGGATGCGGGGCCCGCGACGGCCGGGGGAACCACTTGACGACCACGGTCTCGCCCGCGACGACCGAGTGGTTGGTCTGGTCCACCGTGATGGCCCGTTCTCCGGGGGGCACCGGCGGCAGCGGCCGCAGCGCCCGCACCGAAAAGGGCGGCGGGACCGCTTCCCGCGCAAGGTCGCGCAGCACATGCTCGGTGACCCCTTCGGCCGTCTCCAGCGTGAGGACGCCGTCAGGGCCCTCGATCACACGAGGCCAGCGGGAGCCTTCCACTCGGTCTCCTGAACATGGATTCAACGCGGCAACAAAACGAGCAGGTAGACGTAACAGGAAAAGTCTTGTCTATGTTGATCCGTCCTGCAACACTGGCCGCCATCCTCACGCAAGGGAGCCCTCCATGACGCGCCGCGTGCCCCTCGTCGTGGCCTCTGCCTTTCTGGCGTCCGCCCTGACCGCCTGTGGTGGAGGCGCGGCGACCGACTCCGCGGGTGCGCCCGCGACCCTCGACTCCAAGGCGGACCTGTCCAAGCAGAGCCTGACGATCTCGATCTGGGACGGGTACAGCCCGAAGGATCTTCCGCAGCGGGTGAAGGCCGCGCTCGGTTTCGACACCAAGGTCGCCATCCACGACACGAACGAGACGATCGTGGCCAAGCTGACCGTCGGAGGCGACAGCGGCATCGACGTGGCGTTCGTGTCCGGTCAGTACGCGCAGGCGCTCAACGCGCAGGGCCTGCTGGAGCCCATCCACCGTGAGCTGGTCCCGAACCTGAAGAACCTCTACCCCGAGGCGTCCCAGCTCGCCTACGACAAGGGCAACGTCTTCTCCGTCCCGTACACCTGGGGGACCACCGGGCTGTGCTACCGCAGCGACCTGGTGAAGACGCCGCCGACGAGCTGGAACGATCTGCTCAGCCCGGCCCCCGAGCTGAAGAAGAAGATCACCATGATGACCACCGAGCGGTGGCTGGCGCTGCCGGCGCTCAAGCTGCTCGGCGCCTCGGTCAACACCACCGACCAGGCGGTGCTCGACAAGGCCAAGGCGATGCTGCTGAAGGTCAAGCCCGACCTGCTGGCCTACGACGACACCACGTTCGGCGACCGGCTCAAGTCCGGCGAGGCCGTGATGGTCGAGGCGTGGGACGGCTGGTGCCCGACGTCGGAGAAGAACATCAAGTTCGTGGTGCCGAAGGAGGGCAGCGACCTCTGGGCGGACACGATGGTGATCCTCAAGAGCTCGAAGAACAAGGAGGCGGCGCACGCCTTCGTCAACTACATCCTGGACCCCGACGTCCACGGCTGGGTGCCCGCGAACATCCTCTACAGGATCCCCAACAAGGCGGCCATGGACAAGGTCGACCCGGCACTGCTCAAGAGCTACCCGGCGCTGGCGCAGCCGCCGGCCGAGCTGCTCAAGGGTGAGAGCCTGGTCGACCTCGGCGAGGCGTCCACCGCGTACACGCGCCTGTCCACCGAGGTCTCGGCGGCGCAATGACGGCCCGACAGCCCGCCCGCGTCCTCGGCAAGGCGGCAGGCCGCCTCGCGACGATGGGGCCCGGGTTCGGCTACCTGACCGTCTTCCTGCTGGTCCCGCTGGCGCTGGTGCTGAGCTACACCGTGTTCAGGCGGGGCCGGTTCGGGGGAGTGGTCTACGAGCCGACCGGGGAGAACTTCACCCGCCTCGCCGACCCGCTCTACCTCGACGTGGTGATCGGGTCGGTGAAGCTCGCGGCGATCACGACGCTGCTCGCCCTGCTGCTCGGGTATCCGACGGCGTACATGATCGCGAGGCTGCCCGCCCGGTGGAAGGTCGTCGCCCTGGTGGCGGTCGTGCTGCCGTTCTGGACGAACTTCCTCATCCGTACGTACGCCTGGATCGTGCTGCTCAACTCCGAGGGGCCGGTGAACTCCGGGCTGAAGGCGCTCGGCCTGGGGCCGGTGGAGCTGCTCTACACGGACGGCGCCATCGTCGCCGGGCTGCTCTACGCCTATCTCCCGCTGATGATCCTCCCGCTGTACTCCGCCGTGGAGCGGCTGGACCCGCAACTGCGGGAGGCCTCGGCGAACCTGGGCGCACGGCCGGCCAGGACGTTCTGGTCGGTGACGCTCCCGCTGTCGCTGCCCGGCGTGCTGACCGGATGCGTGTTCGTGTTCGTGCCGAGCCTGGGCAACTTCGTGATCCCGGAACTGCTCGGCGGCGGACGCCGGATCATGGTCGGCAACCTCATCCGCGACCAGTTCCTCAAGGCCCGCGACTGGCCGTTCGGGTCGGTTCTGGCGCTGGCCGTGATCGCCGTGCTCGTGTTGCTGCTGTTCGCCCAGGCGTGGGCCGCGCGGAGGGCGGGACGCGGTGCGTAGACACGGCTGGCTCCGGCTGCCCTTCTGGCTGACCTATCTGTTCCTGTACGCGCCGATCGTCGTGCTCGTCGTGATGTCCTTCAACCGGAACAAGTCGCCCTACTCGTGGGGCGGCTTCTCGCTCGACTGGTACGGGAGGCTGGCGGGCAACGCCTCGATCCGTACCGGGCTGCTGAACACGCTGATCGTCGCTCTCGGCTCGACGGCGCTGTCCACGGTGCTCGGCACGCTGCTCGCGGTCGGGCTGGCCCGCCACACGCGCTCGCGGCTGCTCGACGCGCTCTCCACGCTGCCCGCGATCCTGCCCGACCTCGTCATCGCGATCGGGCTGCTGGCGTTCTACTCCGCGGTCAGGATGACGCTCGGGCTGCACTCCGTGCTGATCGCGCACACCGTCTTCGGCATGGCCTTCGTCGCGGCCGTGGTCCGGGCCCGGCTGGGCGGCATGGACACGTCGCTCGAGGAGGCGTCCCGGGACCTCGGCGCGACCCCGCTGACCACGTTCGTCAAGGTCACCCTGCCCACGCTCGCCCCGGGCATCCTCGCGGGCGCGCTGCTCGCCTTCACGCTCTCCCTGGACGAGTTCGTGATCGCGTTCTTCACCGCGGCTCCGTCCGAGCCGACGCTGCCGATCGTCATCTACTCGATGGTGCGGTTCGGCGTGACCCCCGAGATCAACGCGCTGGCGACGCTGCTGCTCGCGGTGAGCTTCACCGTCGTGATCGTCGCGCAGCGCCTGACCAGACTTACCGAGGCCCTGCGATGACTCTCATATCCATCGACGGCGTCAGCCGCCGGTTCGGCGAGGTGACCGCGCTCGATTCGGTCGACCTCGACATCCGGCAGGGCGAGTTCTTCGCCCTGCTGGGGCCGTCCGGCTGCGGCAAGACCACCCTGCTGCGGATCCTCGCCGGGTTCGAGCAGCCGGACACCGGCTCGGTGCGGCTCGACGGCGCCGACCTGCTCGCGATTCCCGCGCACCGCCGCCCGGTCAACCTCATGTTCCAGTCGTACGCCCTGTTCCCGCACATGAGCGTGGAGAAGAACGTGGCGTACGGCCTGGAACGGGAGCGGCTGCCCGCGCGGAGATCCGGGAGCGGGTCGGCGCCGTGCTGGAGACCGTCGGCCTGACCGCGCAGGCCCGCCGCAGGCCGCACGAGCTGTCGGGCGGGCAACGCCAGCGGGTCGCCCTGGCCAGGGCCGTCGTCAAGCGGCCCCGGCTGCTGCTGCTCGACGAGCCGCTGAGCGCCCTGGACAAGAAGGTCCGCTCGGAGATGCAGCTTGAACTCAAGCGGCTGCAGCACGAGGTCGGCATCACCTTCGTCGTGGTCACCCACGACCAGGAGGAGGCCATGTCGCTCGCCGACCGGATCGCGGTGATGAACGGCGGCCGGGTCGAGCAGGTGGACGCTCCCGTGGACCTCTACGAACGGCCGCGCACGCCGTTCGTGGCCGGCTTCATCGGGGCCAACAACCTCTTCACCGGCAGGGTCACGGGCAAGGGCCTGGAGGTCGACGGGCTGGGCGTGCTCCCCGCGCCCGCGGGGAGCGAGGAGGGCGGGACGGCGATGCTCGCGGTGCGGCCGGAACGGATCCGCCTCGGCCCGGTCACGGCCGGCGAAGGGGTGCTGCGCGGCCGGGTCGTCGACGTGAGCTTCTACGGCGGCGTCTCCCACGTCGCGCTGAGCGTGCCCGGCCACGACCGCGCGGTGCTGGCGGCCACGCAGGGGCGGGCGAGGGTGGAGACCGGCGCCGAGGTCGCCGTCTCCTGGGACGCCGACGACGCCGCCCTCGTCGACGGGGTCAGCGGCGATCGGCGGGCCTGAGCGGATGGCCCGTGGCCAGGCGGGCGTAGTCGAGGATCAGCTCGACGGCCTTGTCCGGGTCGATCGAGTGGTGCCGGGCGATGATGCGGTAGCCGTACGCGTCCTCGAGCGCGACGAGGTTGCGGGCGATGGTCTCGGAGTCCTGCGCCAGCGTGAAGACGCCGTGGGCGGCGCCCGTCTCCAGGATCGTCTGGTACATCGACACCTGCCGGTCGAACAGCGTGGTCAGCAGCGTCGCGTAGACGCGGTTGCGGCCGGCGGCGCCGCCGAGCTCGCACAGCAGCCGCACCCCCGCGTCGTCCGGGCCGTCGGGCAGGCCCGAGCGGATCGTGACGACGAGCTTGTCCGCCGGGTCGGAGATGCCGCCGATCTTCTTCATGCGCCGCTCGTAGAAGCGCTCCATGCCGGCGTGCTGCGCCTCGATCAGCAGCTCGCGCAGGTCGGGGTAGTGGTAGAGCACCGCGCCGGAGGTGAGCCCCGCCTCCTCGGCGATCTGGTTGAGGTGGACCCCCTCGGCGCCGTGCTGGAGCATCGCCCTGTGGGCCGCGTCGATGAGGTCGAGCCGCCGGTCCGCCTTGCTCTTGCGCTGCGTCATCCCACCCCTCTCATTGCACCTCGCTTCACATCGCGCACACGATACTCCCCCAGCTCTTGACGGGTGTATCGCCCTCGTATTTGAATCTCGCTTCAACTAGCTTCGGAGGAGCCCCGAATGACGGCCACGCCCTTGACGATCCTGTTCATGCCGGAGAGCGCCTACGGGCCGACGAACAACTGCGTCGGGATCGGCGACGTCCTGCGCCGCCGTGGCCACCGCGTGGTGTTCGCCGCCGAGGCGTCGTGGAAGGGCAAGCTGGAGGCGCTCGGTTTCGAGGAGGACCTGGTCGACCTCGCGCCGCCGGCGCCGGAAGAGGACGGGGCGGAGCAGGACCCGGGCCAGTTCTGGAAGGACTTCATCCGCGACACGGCGCCGGAGTACCGCAAGAGCACCCAGGACCAGCTGGAGACGGTCGTCAAGCCGATCTGGGAGGCGCTCATCGACGGCGCCAAGTACTGCGAGCCGCAGCTCAAGGCCATCATCGAGCGGGTGCGGCCGGACGTGATCGTCGAGGACAACGTGGTGGCCTTCCCCGCCCTGGTGACGGCGGGCGTCCCTTTCGTACGGATCGTCTCGTGCAATCCGCTGGAGGTGAAGGGCCCGGGCGTGGCCCCGCCGTTCTCCGGACTGCCGGCCGACGGCACCGGCTGGGCGGAGTTCCAGGCGGAGTACGACCGGACCCACCGTGAGATGTGGGAGGCGTTCAACGCGTGGGTGGTCGAGCAGGGCGCCCCGGCCCTGCAGGACCTGGAATTCATCCACGAGGGCGACGCGAACCTGTACGTGTATCCCGAGATCGTGGACTACGCGGCCGAGCGTCCCCTGGGGGACTCCTGGACCCGCGTCGACTCGTCCGTACGGGAGACCGACGAGGAGTTCACGCTGCCGGACATCCCCGGCGAGGGCGCGCTGATCTACTTCTCGCTGGGTTCGCTCGGCTCGGCCGACGTCGAGCTGATGCGCCGCGTGATCTCCGTGCTGGCCCGCACGCCGCATCGGTACATCGTCTCCAAGGGCCCGCTGCACGAGGAGATCGAGCTGGCCCCCAACATGTGGGGCGCGGAGTTCGTCCCGCAGACGAAGATCATCCCGCTGGTCGACCTGGTGATCACGCACGGCGGCAACAACACGACGACCGAGGCGTTCCACTTCGGCAAGCCCATGATCGTCATGCCGCTGTTCTGGGACCAGTACGACAACGCCCAGCGCGTGCACGAGACCGGGTACGGCGTCCGCCTGGACACCTACGGATTCGCCGACGAGGAGCTGACCGGGGCCATCGAGAGGCTGCTCGGCGACCAGGACCTGCGCGACCGGCTCGCGGCGGCCGGCGAGGAGATCCGCCGCCGCGACGGCCTGCGCGTGGCCGCGGACGTCATCGAGAACATCGCGGCCAAATGACCAAGGGCAGCCGTCTGATCGGGGACGCCGCTCCACGGGTCTTCTGGACCGACCGGCCCGGGGCGCCCGGCCCGTACGAGCCCCTGCACGGCCGCACCACGGCGGACCTGCTGGTGGTCGGCGGCGGCTTCACCGGACTGTGGGCCGCCGTGCTGGCCAAGGAGGAGAACCCTGCCTGCGACGTCGTCCTCGTGGAGGCGCGCTCGATCGCGTACGGCGCGAGCGGCCGCAACGGCGGGTTCGTCTCCGACTCCCTGACCCACGGGCTCGCCCAGGGGACGCGCCTGTGGCCGTCGGAGAACGCGGCCCTGCTCGCGCTCGGGCGGGCGAACCTCGCGGCCATCGCCCGCTTCGTCGACGACCACGGCATCGACGCCGACCTCCGCCTGGTCGGCAAGACCACGGTCGCGGTGGCGCCCCACCAGGTGGAGGAGCTGAGGCGGGCCGAGAAGCTGCACCGCGAGCACGGCGAGGACGCGGTGTTCCTCGGCCGCGACGAGATGCGCGCGGACGTCGACTCGCCCACCTATCTCGCGGGGCTGCGCCTGCGCGGCACCGGCGGCGTCCTCGACCCCGCCGGGCTCGCGTGGGGCCTGGCCCGCGTCGCGGCGCGGCTCGGGGTGCGCGTCCACGAGGGCACCGAGGTCACCGCGCTGACCCGGACCCGGACCGGCGTGGAGGCCCGGACGGGAAACCGCGGCGTCGTGAACGGCGCGGTGGACGGCATGGTGAAGGGCATGGTGAAGGGCGCGGAGAAGGGCACGGTGAGCGCCGGGCAGGTGCTGCTGGCCACCAACGCCTTCCCCTCGCCCCTGCGCAGGCTGGGCCTGTTCGTGCTGCCGGTCTGGGACTACGTGCTCGTCACCGAGCCGCTGTCGCCCGAGCAGCGGGCGTCGCTCCGGTGGCCGGAGGGCCAGGGCCTGACCGACGCGGGCAACCGGTTCCACTACTACCGGCTCACCCGCGACGATCGCATCCTGTGGGGCGGTTACGACGCGATCTACAACTTCGGCGGTGGCGGCTCGGAGCAGCGCGACGCCACGCACGAGCGGCTCGCGCGGCACTTCTTCGCGACGTTCCCGCAGCTGCGCGGCCTGCGCTTCACGCACAGGTGGGGCGGGATGATCGACTCGACCAGCCGGTTCACCCCGTTCTTCGGCACGGCGATGGGCGGGCGGCTGGCCTACGCCCTCGGATACACCGGCCTCGGCGTCGGCGCGTCCAGGTTCGGCGCGCTGACCGGCCTCGACCTGCTGGCCCGGCGGTCCACCGCGCGGACGCGGCTGCGCATGGCCCGCCGTCACCCGGTGCCGTTCCCGCCCGAGCCGCTGCGCTGGCCGGTGGTGCAGCTCACCCGCCGCGAACTCGCCCGCGCCGACGAGAACGAGGGCCGCAGGGGGCCCTGGCTGCGGTCACTCGACCGTTTCGGCATCGGCTTCGACAGTTGAGGACGGCCTCATGACGACATTGATCAATCCCGCCGACGGCCGGGCCGTGGAGGACGTGCCCGACACCCCGCTCGACGGGGTGGCGCGGGCCGTACGCGGGGCCCGGGAGGCCTTCGAGCAGTGGCGCGAGACGACGCCGGGGGAGCGGGCGCGGGTGCTGCTGCGCCTGGCGGACCTCGTCGAGCGGGACGCCGCGGAGCTGACCCGGCTGGAGGTCGAGGAGACCGGCAAGCCCGCCGCCGTGTTCCGGGACGGCGAGCTGCCGTTCGCCGCCGACAACCTCCGGTTCTTCGCCGGCGCGGCCAGGTCCCTGGACGGCACGGGCGCCGGCGTGTTCAGCGCCGGATACACGTCGGTGCTGATCAGGCGGCCCATCGGGGTCGTGGGGGCGATCGCGCCGTGGAACTTCCCCCTCATCATGGCGGTCTGGAAGATCGGCCCGGCCGTCGCCGCGGGGAACGCCGTGGTGATCAAGCCGGCTCCCCGGACGCCCCGCACCACGCTTCGGCTCGCCGAGCTGTTCGCCGAGGCCGGGGCCCCGGAGGGCCTCGTACGGGTGGTGACCGGCGGCGCGGACGTGGGGCGGGCCCTGGTGACCGACCCCGGCGTGGACATGGTCAGCGTCACCGGGTCCACCGCCACCGGCCGCGAGGTCATGCGCGGCGCGGTGGACGGCCTCAAGCGGGTCCATCTGGAGCTGGGCGGCAAGGCGCCCGCGCTCGTGTTCGCCGACGCCTCGCTTGAGGACATGGCGGCCGGGGTGGTCATGGGCGCCACCTACAACACCGGCCAGGACTGCACGGCCGCGACGAGGGTGTACGTCGAGAGATCGCGGTACGCCGAGGCGGTCGAGGCGCTGCGGGAGGCCGTCGCCCGCGTCCGGCCCGGCGACCCCTGGGCGCCGGACGCCGACATCGGCCCGCTGATCAGCGCTGAGCACCGTGAGCGGGTGCACGGCTTCGTGACCAGGGCGTCCGGCCGCGTCGTCCACGGGGGCGCGCCGATCGACGGGCCCGGCTTCCACTACGCGCCGACGCTGATCGCCGACGCCGACCCGGCGAGCGAGATCGTGCGGAGCGAGGTCTTCGGCCCGGTGCTGGTGGCGATGCCGTTCGACGGCGAGGACGAGGCGGTGCGGCTCGCCAACGCCACGCCGTACGGGCTGGCCTCGTCGGTGTGGTCCACGGACGTGCGCGCGCCCTGCGCGTCTCGCACCGGCTGGACGTGGGCGTGACCTGGGTGAACGACCACCTGCCGATCGCCTCGGAGGCGCCGCACGGAGGCGTGAAGGGCAGCGGGTTCGGCAAGGACATGAGCCAGGAGGCCGTGCTGGAGTACTCGGTCACCCGGCACCTCATGATCAAGCACGCGGCCCCGCAGGCGCGCGACTCGTTCCGCCCCGCCTGACCAGCCCCGCCTGCTCTACGTGTCAGGGATGTTGCGCAGCGCCTCGCGGCGGCTCAGCCCGCTGATGCCCTGGTGCTTCACGTAGCGGAGCACCTCCTGCGGGTTGGTCTTCGCGTACTCCCGCAGCGCCCAGCCGATCGCCTTGCGGGCGAAGAAGTCGGTGTCCGACAGGCTCGGCTCGATGCAGGCGTAGAGCAGGTGGACGTCGGTCCGGTCCTTGAACGAGTTCTGGCACAGGATGGCGGTGCGCCGCTTCCACAGGTCGGGGTCGTGCGCCCACTCCAGCACCAGGCGGCGCATGCTCTCGGGGTACAGGCGCAGCAGCGTGCCGATCCGGTGCACGGCGATGTCGTCGACCAGGTCCCACCAGGCCCCGGTGACGACCATCTCCTCGTACATGGGGATGGTGTAGAGCGTCTGCCAGGACCGGTAGAAGCGGTGCGCGGACAGCTCGATGGCGGCGTAGCGCTCCTCGCGGTATTCCGCCTCGCGCCACAGCGCGAGCACCGCCCTGCGCCACTCGGGGGCGCTGTCCAGCCGGTGCTCGGCGAAGACCTTGCGCAGCGCGGCCCGCCGCGGCACGGCCGTCACCCCGAGGAACGGCATCTCCGACTTCATGTACGACCGCATGGAGGCGGCGCGCGCGGGGTCGGCGAGCTCGGTCAGCGCGTGCCGTACGGCCTTGAGTAGCGTCATGACGGCTGGCTCGCCCGCTCGCCGGTCGCCAGGCCGTCGAACAGCAGCTTGACGAAGTGGTCGGCCAGGGCGTCGGTGTCGAGCCTGCCGCCCGGGCGGAACCAGCGCACGGTCACCCAGATCGTGTCGCGGATCATCCGGTAGGTGAGCTTGGGATCGACGTCGGGGCGGAACTGACCGGCGGCCTGGCCGCTCGTGATCTGCTCCACCCACATGCGCTCGACCTCGTCCTCGGCCCGCACCAGGTAGTCGAACCGGTCGCCGGGCAGCGAGCGCAGGTAGTTCCAGTCGTTCTGCATGACCGTGATGGCCGCCCGGTGGTCCTCCAGCGTGCCGAAGCCGATGCGGACCATCTCCGCCAGGACGGAACGCGGGTCGGCGTGCGTGGTCAGCGCCGCGCGGTAGCGGGTGATCAGATCCTCGAGGAAGGTGCGCAGCACCTCGTCGACGATCGTCTCCTTGGAGTCGAAGTGGTGGTAGAGGCTCCCGGAGAGGATGCCGGCCTCAAGCGCGATCTCCCGCACCGTGGTGGCCTGGAAGCCCTTGCGTGCGAACAACTCGGCGGCGAGCTTGACGAGGTGGTCGCGCCGTTCGGACGCCGAACCGGCCGTCCCCCGCTTCGCCTTGACCGGCGCGGCCGTGCCGCCGGAGTCCTTACGCTGGTTCACGGCTCCCATTATGGCCGTCGAGCAAGAGCTTGTTCACATTCTCGCCTCGGCCGACCTCCCCGCACGACCGGGATCTGTAGGGCAGGATCGAACCCATGGCGAAAATGGGGTATCCGTTCACCTTGGGGGTGGCGTCAGGAGAGCCGTTATCCGACGGCGTGATCCTGTGGACCCGTCTGGCCCCCGAGCCGCTGCATCCGACACAGCCCGGCGGCATGCCCAGCCGGGCGATGACCGTACGGTGGGAGCTCGCCGAGGACGAGGGGTTCACGAAGGTCCTCCAGTCGGGCACGGCCCCCGCTCAGCCGGACTGGGCGCACAGCGTGCACGTACGGGTGACGGGGCTGCGGCCCGCGGCCGACTACTTCTACCGCTTCTCCATCGAGGGCCACGTCAGCCCGGTGGGCCGCACCAGGACCGCGCCCGGCCCGGATTCGACCGCCCCCGTCCGGTTCTGCTTCGTCTCCTGCCAGCGCTACGAGCACGGCTACTTCACCGCGCTGCGCCACCTCGCCGGCGAGCGGCCCGACCTGGTCCTCCATCTCGGCGACTACATCTACGAGTACGGCAAGCCGAAGAACCCCAAGCCGGGCCGCTGGGTGCGCCCGCTCGAGTCGACGGCCGAGTGCACGACGCTGGGCGCCTACCGCGACCGCTACGCCCGCTACAAGATGGACCCGGACCTGCAGGCCGCCCACGCCGCCGCGCCGTGGATCGCGATCCCCGACGACCACGAGGTCCGCGACAACTGGGCGGGCGCGCTGCCCGGTGACGGCGGCAGCCCCGCCGCCTTCCTCAAGCGCAGGGCCGCCGCGTTCAAGGCGTACTACGAGCACCAGCCGCTGCGCGTCCGCCCGTCCGGGTCCGGCCTGCAGAACTACCGTCGGCGGCCGTACGGCCGGGTGGCCGACTTCCTGCTCGCCGACACGCGGCAGTATCGGGAGGGGCGCGACATGCTCGGCGCCGAGCAGGAGAAGTGGCTGATCGACCGGCTGCACGGATCGACGGCCCGGTGGAAGGTGCTCGCCCAGGCGGTGTTCTTCTCCCAGCGCAAGTTCCCGCTCGAACCCGTCAGCGCCGACGCCTGGGACGGCTACCCCGACTCACGCGCCCGCGTGCTCGCCGCCGCCCCCGACGGGCTGGTCGTGCTGAGCGGCGACGTGCACAGCGCGTACGCCTCCGACGTGCGCGCCGACTGGGCGGATCCGGCCTCCCGCGCCCTCGGGGTCGAGTTCGTCGGGCCGTCGGTGACGAGCATGCCGGGCGTCACCGACGCGAGCGCGATCCTGGAGCTGAACCCGCACATCGCGTTCTTCGACAGCCGCCACGGCTACGTGTCCTGCGTGGCCGACATGGAGAACTTCCGGGCGGACTACCGGGCCGTGGCCTTCGTGGACCGTCCCGGCGCACCGCTGACCACGATCGCCGGCTTCGAGGTGAAGGAGAACAGGCTCCACCGCGTCGATGTGTGACCTTCCCTCTAGCAAATAGGAAACTTTCCTATTAGATTGCGGGGCATGCCTGAGCGATGCCCTGCGGGCGCAGCATGAAGCGAAGCCCTGACCTGCTCCGTCTGGCCGACACGGTCCTGTTGCCCGGCTTCACCGGGACCACCGCCCCCGACTGGGTGCGGCGGCGGCTCGCCGGCGGGCTCGCCGGTGTGGTGCTGTTCTCCCGGAACGTCGACACCCCGGCCCAGCTCGCCGCACTCACCTCGGCCCTGCGCGCGGAGAATCCGGAGATCCTGATCGGCATCGACGAGGAAGCCGGGGAGGTGACGAGGCTTGAGGCCCGTACGGGCAGCTCACGGCCGGGCAACTACGCCCTGGGCGTCGTGGACGACGTGGAGCTGACCGAGCGGGTGGCCCGCGACATCGGGTGGGACCTGCGGGCGGCGGGGGTGAACATCGACTTCGCCCCGGCCGCAGACGTCAACTCCAACCCGGACAACCCGGTCATCGGCCTGCGGTCGTTCGGCGCCGATCCGCTGCTCGTCGCGCGGCACACGGCCGCCTGGATCCGCGGCCTGCAGTCCACCGGCGTGGCGGCCTGCGCCAAGCACTTCCCCGGGCACGGCGACACGTCGGTCGACTCCCACCACGGCGTTCCGCGCGTCACGGTCTCCCGGGAGGAGCTGGCCGAGGTCGAGCTGTGGCCGTTCCGGGTGGCCATCGCCGAGGGCGTGCGCTCGATCATGACCGGCCACCTGCTGGTCACGGCGTACGACGAGGACCTGCCGGCGACGCTCAGCCCCCGCGTCCTCACCGGCCTGCTGCGCGAGGAGCTGGGCTTCGAGGGCCTGATCGTCACCGACGGCATAGAGATGGCCGCCGTCTCCGGCCGGTACGGCCTGGGCGGCGCGAGCGCGATGGCCGTGGCGGCGGGGGCCGACGCGGTCTGCGTGGGCGGGGAGAACGCCGACGAGGCGACCCACGAGCACATCCGCGACGCCGTCGCGGACGCGGTGACCGAGGGCAGGCTGTCGGAGGAGCGGCTCGCCGACGCGGCTGCGCGGGTGCGCGCCCTGACCGCCTGGCAGATGCAGGCCCCGCCCCTGGACGACCGCCAGGACGAGATCGGGCTGGTCGCCGCCCGCCGGGCCCTGCGGGTGACCCGGCACGGGGCGGACGGCGTGCTGCCGCTGGCCGCCGCTCCGCACGTGGTGGAGCTCGCGCCGGAGACCAACCTCGCGATCGACAAGGGCATGCCGTGGGGCGCGGGGGAGCCGCTGAGCAAGCTGCTGCCCGGCACCACGGTCGCCCGGCTGCGGCAGCCGGACGTCCACAACGGCGTCGCCGGCACCGTGCTGAGCCAGGCCGCCGACCGGCCCCTTGTCATCGTGGTGCGGGACGCCCACCGCCACCCCTGGCAGACCGACCTGCTGGAGCGCCTGCTGGCCGCCCGGCCGGACGGCGTCGTGGTCGAGATGGGGCTGCCGGGCCGTACGGACCTGGGGGCGGTCCACATCGCCACGCACGGCGCCGCCCGGGTCTGCGGCCAGGCGGCGGCCGAGGTGCTGGCCGGCCTCGCCTGACATCTCCCATAGCATTGGTCACTGCTGACATGCGAATGGGAGCGTCATGAAGGTCGCCTACGTCACCACGGACCATCCGGCCGCCGGGCAGGACGACGAGCGGGAGATCGTCCTCGCCGCCTGGCTCGGGGCCGGCATCGAGGGCTCGCCGGTGAGCTGGCACGACCCCCGCGTCGACTGGTCGGACTTCGACGCGGCGGTCGTCCGCTCCGCCTGGGACTACATCGAGCGCCGTGACGAGTTCGTCGCGTGGGCCCACCGGGTGGAGTCGGTGACGCGGCTGTTCAACCCGGCGTCGGTGATCGAATGGAACACCGACAAGACCTACCTGCGCACGCTCGGCGTGCCCACGGTTCCCACCCATTGGGCCGAATCCGGAACGGACCTGCCCGAATGGGACGAGTACGTGGTCAAGCCCGCCGTCTCCGCGGGGGCCCGGGACACCATCCGCACCACGGACCGGGACGCCGCCGCGGGCCACGCGGCCACGCTGCTCGCCGCAGGCCGCACGGTCATGGTCCAGCCCTACATCCCGTCCGTCGAGCAGGAGGGGGAGCTGTCGCTGCTGTACTTCGGCGGCCAGTTCAGCCACGCCGTACGGCGGCACCCGATGCTCACCGGCGTGGCGGAGACCGCGGAGAACCGCGCCACGCTGCGTGACCCGGACGACGACCAGTTCGCCCTCGCCGAGCGGGTCCTGGCCGCCGTGCCGGAGAACCTGCTGTACGCCCGGGTGGACCTGGTGCGGATGCCGGACGGCGAGCCGGTCCTGATCGAGCTGGAGCTCACCGAGCCCTACCTGTTCCTGCGGGACGAACTGGCCGCGCCCGACCTGTTCGCCGAGACCCTCGCCGGGATGCTCAAGGGCTGAGCGGGCGGGCCCGCTCAGCGGCGGCGAGCGCCAGCCGTACGGCGTCGGCCGGGCCGGCGGCGGCCACCGGACCGGGGACGGGACCTCCCTCGGCGTCGAGGACCCGCCACCCGCCGAGGGTGATGACCGGCGTGCCGGCCCGCTGGGCGAGGGCCAGCTCCGACAGCGTGCCCCAGGAGCCGCCCACGACGACGACCGCGTCGGCGGCCCGCACGATCAGCGCGTTGCGGGCCTCGCCCAGGCCGGTGGGAAGGGCCACGGTGAGGTCCGGGCTCGACCCGGCGCGGTCCCGGCCGGACAGGACGCCGACCACGACGCCTCCGGCCTCCCGCGCGCCCGCCGCCGCGGCGGCCATCACCCCGCCGTACCCGCCGCACAGCACGACCGCGCCGCGCTCGGCCAGCAGGCGGCCCACGTCACGGGCCGCCTCGGCCTCCTGCGGGGTGCACTCGCCCGGCCCGCACACCGCCACCTGCCACATGCGCACAACGCTAGGCGGAGATGCCGCCGTCCACCGGGATCACGGTGCCGGTCAGGTACGACCCGGCGCGTGAGGCGAGGAAGACGGCCGCGCCGGCCATGTCGTCGGGCCTGCCGATCCGGCCCAGCGGGACGTTGCTCTCGATCGCGCCGCGCATCTGGGGGTCGTCGAGCGCGAAGGCCATCATCTTCGACTCGAACGGCCCGGCGCGATCGCGTTGACCGTGATCGACTCCCGGGCGAGCTGGCGGGCCAGGTGCCGGGTCAGCATGTGGACGCCCGCCTTGGCCGCCGAGTACGCGTAGTTCTCCATGAACGGCACCCGGAGCCCGTCGATCGACCCGATGTTGATCACACGTGCCGGGTCGTCGGGCGACGCGGCGGCGCGCAGCAGGGGCAGGAAGCGGCGGGTGAGGAAGAAGACGCCCTTGACGTTGATGTTCCAGAGCTTGTCGAAGGCGTGCTCCGGATACTCCTCCAGCGGCGCGCCCCAGCTCGCCCCCGCGTTGTTGACGAGCACGTCGAGCCGGCTCTCCCGCTCCGACACCGCCTGCGCCAGCGCCTCGACGCCGTCGGGGGTGGACAGGTCCGCCTGTACGGCGTGGCAGCCCAGCTCGGCGGCCGTCGCCTCCAGCTCGTCCTTCTTCCGTGAGGAGATGTAGACGACGGCGCCCGCGTCGAGGAACCCGCGCGCGATCATCTTCCCGATGCCCCGGGACCCGCCCGTGACGACGACCGTCTTGCCTTCCACCGAGAACAGAGTCATGCGGGCAGCATACCGACCGGTCGGTTCCCGCGTCAGGGAGTGAAGCTTCCGTACGCGCCGCGGAAGAACACCAGCGGGCCGCCGTCGTCGTACCGGTCGAGCCCGGTGACCCGGGCGACGACGATCACGTGGTCGCCGGCCGGATGCTCCCGGTCCACCGTGCAGTCGATCCAGGCGAGCGCGCCGTCCAGCACGGGCGCGCCGCCGGGGGACAGGGCCCACGACAGGCCGGAGAACTTGTCCCCGCCCTTCGCGGCGAGCCGCTCGCACACCTGCTCCTGGTGGTCGGCGAGCACGTTGACGCACAGGGTCGTCGCGGCCTTGAGGCGCGGCCAGCTCGTGCTGGCCCGCGAGACGCAGAACGACACCAGCGGCGGATCGAGGCTCACGGACGTGAAGGAGTTGACGGCCAGGCCGCACGGCTCCCCGGTCTCCGGGTCGATCGCGGTGACGGCCACGACGCCGGTGGCGTACCTGCCGAGGACGTTCCTGAAGTGCTGGGGATTGACGGCCGGAATCCTCCTGGCGCCGTCATGGCCGACCCTCCGGGCCACAGGGGTGCTCATCGCGCACGTGCCTCCTCAGTCGCCTCCCCATGAAGTCAAGGAGACCCGGAGTCGATGCATTCCCTGTGTGACTAACGGTGGCGCGTCCTGGCGGGCGTGGGGGACCCGCCAGGACGCGCTCCGCCCCGGCGCGAGACCTCGACCCCGGCGAGGGTTGGGGTCGAGATCTCGTTCAATCGCACGGAGTCCATGGGGAGCGGCCGACCGGCCGCTCCGGCGTGCGGTGGTACCGCGTGCTCGGGCATGTCACGCCGTTCCCGCACAAGGCGGTCATGTCGGTGGATACCGACAGCTCTGACATGTCGTTCCCGTTGCTCTGATAGGTCTGGGCTCTGGCAGGTCTGGGCTCGCGCCAGGGCGAGTTCGGCGTTCCCGCACCGACCGCCCTCACGGGCCCACCTCCATTGGATGGATTTGTACCAACGTTTGGATAATGCGCGGCTGGGTGGGCTCAGGTCAAGGGGTTGTTTCCCGGTAGACCGAGATCCTCTAGATTTGTTGGAACAAAAGGGTGGATTGAGGAAAGATGGCACGATCGTCGCTCTACCAGCAGGTGGCCGCTGAGGTACGCAGGGCCATCTACGCGGGCGAACTCGCGCCGGGCGACCAAATCCCGACCGAGGCCGACCTCATGGAGGCGCACGGCGTCAGCCGCAACACCGTACGGCTGGCCCTGGGCGAGCTGGAGAACGAGGGTCTCATCCTGCGGATGCGCCGGCGTGGAACGTTCGTACGCGAGCGCCGCCCCCTCCTCATGCGCCCCCAGGACGAGTTCCTCCCGTACGACCAGGAGGGGCGGCGGTTCGACACGTTCGTCCACGCGGTCCGCTCCGAGGGCCGTACGGCGGACCAGAGGATCGAGGTCTCGATCGTCGAGCCGCCCGAGGACGTGGCCACCCGCCTCGCCCTCGCCGACGGCGCGCTGGCCGTCGTGCGCCGCCGGCTGCGCTTCGTGGACGGCCAGCCGTACAACACCTTGGACTCCTACTTCCCCCTGGAGATCGTGGGGGACTCCGAGATCGCCCGGCCCGGCGACATCACGCGCGGGGCCAACCGGGTGCTGGAGGAGCTGGGCCATCTCCAGGTTCGCGTGATCGACGACCTGTCGGCCCGCATGCCGACCTCTGACGAGTCGTCGCGGCTCCAGCTCGAGCCCGGCACTCCGGTCGTCGTCCACACCAGGGTCGGCTACGACGCCGACGACACGCCCGTCCGCGTCGCCGTGTCCGTGCTGCCCGCAGACAAGCATCTGATCCGATACGAGCTGGAACGTCATTGACGAGGCCCGGACGCCCCCTCGCCTGAGCGGGCGTCCCCGGCCGCCGGGCCCTCCTCCGGAGGGCCGTTCCCGCGATTCCCGTCCTGACCCCGGCAGGGGACCGCGCCGCGCCCGCGCGCCCTAGCGGGTCCGCCGTCTCCGGACGGACGCTGTACGGCATTCCGCCGTCACTCTCAGTGATCAAATCGCCGCCGTCGGCACGAAAGGAATCAGGCATGCCTGCGAACACCCTGGATCTTGTTACGGAACTCACGCTGCGTCGCGCCACCCCGGCCGACCTGCAGGGGGTCCTCGCCCTGCTGGCGCGCACCGCCGGGTGGCTGAACGGCCTCGGCGTACGGCAGTGGCCCGCCGACGGCTTTCCGGCCGAGCGCATCGAACCGCTGATCGCCGAGGGCGTCATGTACCTTCTGGACGCCGGCGAGGACGCCGGACGGGTGCCGGCCGCCACGATCGCGGTGGACGGCCATGCCGACCCGGAGTTCTGGACCCCCGCCGACCGCCCCGGCGACGCGCTCTACGTGCACAAGCTCGCCGTGAGCAGGACCTACTCGGGCCAGGGCCTGGGGGAGACGCTGCTCGACTGGGCCGCCCTGCGGGCCGCCGCCCACGACCGGCCGTACCTGCGGCTGGACTGCGCCAAGGACAACGCCCGGCTGCAGTCGTACTACCGGAAGGCGGGTTTCCGGCACGTCCGCACCGTCGACCTGCCGCACCGAGCCTCAGGCGCGCTCTTCGAGCGCGACGCCTCCGCCGCGATCCCGGCCGCGCTGTCCTATCGCCGCACGCCGGCGGTGCCGGCCCAGCGCTCGGGACATGCGGCGCAAGCCTGGAGAGTTCTTGACATCACTGCGCACAACGAGTTGATCGAGTGCTGAACAGGGCGGATGCCGTGAGGCACCGCAAAGGGACCGGATACTGTTCACTTCATGACGGGATCCCTCCTTGAAGTGATCGCGCTCGACCTGCGTGACGCCGTGGCCGCCGAGGAGGGCGGAGCGGACCGCCTGGAGATCGTGTCCGACATGGACTCGGGCGGGCTCACCCCCTCGGCGGATCTCGTCGCGGCGATCGCGCGCGAGTGCGGGCTGCCGCAGATGGTCATGCTCCGCTGCAACGCCGGGTTCACTGTGACGTCGGAGGAGCTCGACCGGCTGCGCGGCCACGTCAAGGAACTCGCCGAGGCCGGCGCGGCGGGCTTCGTCTTCGGCTTCCTGTCCGAGGACGGGTCGGTCGACAGGGAGGCGACGGACGCGCTGATCCACGCGGTCTCGCCGCTGCCCTGGACCTTCCACCGCGCCGTGGACCACGCCGCCGACGTGCGGGCCGCCTGGCGTGCCGTACGGCTGCTGCCGAACCTGGCGACCGTCCTCACGTCGGGCTCGCCCGAAGGCGTCGGCAGCGGTCTCGGAGTGTTACGCGCGCGGGCCGAGGCGGGGGACGCCTCGCTCGTGCTCGCCGGCGGGGGCCTGCGCGAGGAGCACGTCCCGGTGCTGCTCGACTACGGCGTCCGCGCCTTCCACGTGGGCACCGCCGTGCGGGGCTCGTGGCGGGAGCCGGTGGACGCCGACCGGGTCAGGCGCTGGCGCCGCATCGTCGACCGGTTGTGACCGCCCGGCTCTGAGACTCAGTCGCGGCGGCGGGCGACCAGGACGGCGTCGCGGATGGTGATCTCGCCCCCCTCCGGGTCCGCCGCCGTGCGCGGCCGGGCCTCGGCCGCCGTGACCTCCCACTCGGCCGGATCGAGCGACGCCGCGACCTCCTCGGCGGTGAACATCATCTGCGGGAAGTGCATCCGCCGGGCCCTGGTGAGCAGATCGGACGGATGGTGCCCGACGATCAGCAGGGTGCCGCCCGGGGCCACCGCGGCGGCCAGCCGGGCGAACAGCGTCCGCCTGGCCTCACCCGGCAGGTGCATGTACTGCGCGGACACCAGGTCGTACGCGCCCTCGGGGAAGGCGTGGTCGCGCAGGTCCGCGCGCACCCACTCGGTGCGGTCCGCGACGTCCGCGCCGGCCTCGGCGGCGTGGGCGGCGGCCCGCTCCAGCGCCGTGGCAGAGATGTCGACTCCCGTCACCCGCCAGCCCCGCGCGGCGAGCCAGACGGCGTCGGCCCCCTCGCCGCTGCCGACGTCGAGGGCCCGGCCCGGGGGCAGCTCGGCGGCCTCGGCGACGAGCTGCGGGTTCGGGCGGCCGCTCCAGATCGCCGGCCGGGAGCGGTAGCGCTCCTCCCAGGCCGCCTCCTCGAACAACGTGCGCATCTCGTGCCGGTAGGCGTCGACGGCCTCCCGGGTCTCCTCGGCGATGAGATCCATGTTGATCGCCGCCCCGGCCGCCAGGCCCGCGGCGGCGGACGCGATCACCACCGCGCGCACGTCCGTCACGTTCCCCGCCACCCAGACACCGGGCACGGCGGTCGCCCCGGTCGGCTCCGCCTCGATCCGGGTGCCCACCACGTGACCGCCGGCCTCCACCTCGACCGGCTTGAGCCCGAGCGACTCCAGCACCCCGGACCGGGCGGTGAGCGGCGCGGCGACGACGAGCGCGTCGAGTGCGACGACCTCGCCGGAGGCCAGCCGCACCCCGGTGAGCGCGTCGCCGGTCACCTCGATCCCCGTGACCGGGCCGTCGGCGACGGGGATCCGGCGCGCGGCGAGCCGTTCGGCCTCCTCCTCGGACGGCGTGGGGCAGTGGTGGGTCAGGAACACCACGTCTTCGCTCCACTGCCGCCACAGAAGGGCCTGCTCGACGGCGAGCGGCCCGGTGGCCAGCACGCCGATGCGCCGGTCGCGGACCTCCCACCCATGGCAGTACGGGCAGTGCAGGACGTCGCGGCCCCACCGCTCGGCCAGCCCCGGCACGTCGGGCAGCTCGTCCACGGCCCCGGTCGTCACCAGCAGACGGCGGGCCCGGACGACGCGCCCGCCGTCCAGCGTCACGAGGAAGTCGTCGCCCTCCCGCGTCGCGGTCTCGGCCCGCCCGGCGAGGATCTCGCCGCCGTACCCGATGACTTCCTCGCGCCCGGCCGCCCGCAGCTCGGCGGGCGGCGTGCCGTCCAGGCCGAGGTAGTTGTGCATGTGCGCGGCCGGCGCGTTGCGCGGCTCTCCCGCGTCCACCACCAGCACCCGACCGCCGCGCCCGCGCCAGCGCCAGGGCGCCGCCGAGCCCCGCGGGGCCGCCGCCCACCACCACCACGTCGTACTTCTTCTCGTCCACCCCGTGCCTCCTGTGCCGACGGCTGCTTCAGATGTCTGCCGTCGAACAGTGCGGCACAGGCGGAGAGAGCGGCAAGAAACCTTGCCGATCTGGCAAATCTCAGCAGAGGGTGCGGTCGGCCCGGGCCAGCGCGGCGACCAGGGTTTTGATCGTCGCGGGCTCGTCCAGCACGCCCCCCGCCGCCTCGCGCCGTTCCTGCCAGGCGCGCACCCGGTCGGCGTACTTCTCGTAGCAGGCGAGATGGAACGCGTACACGGTCGTGAACCGGCTGACGAGGTGCGAGGGGTGCATGTCCCAGCCCTGGTAGAAGCCGTGTGCCAGCGAGTGCGACACCAGCGCCGAGTGCCTGCGCAGCAGGGCGTGCACGTCGGCCGCCGCGTCCGAGGCCGGGGCCGCGGCCAGCGAGCCGTCCGACAACTCCACCCCCGTCCCCGACAGCGCCGTCTGCATGACGTGCCGCGCGTGGTCGCAGGCCGGGTGGTCGAGCCGCTGCTCGTCCGGCGGCAGCCCGAGCGCGGCCGTGTAGTCGAACACCCCGAAGTGGGCGGCCGCCAGCCGGCCGCCAAGCGAGGGCACCAGGTCGGCCGACCGCTGGAGCATGAGCACGGTCTGCGGGGCCTCCACCTGCATCTCGAAGCGCAGGGTGCCGGAGGGCAGGCGCAACGCCCGCTCCAGCGCCTCCAGGCAGCCGGCGAACTGCCGCAGGTAGTCCTCCATCAGGACCTTGGGGAACGTCACCGTGAACCCGTCGGGGAGCCGGCCGGCCCGCCGTACGACGCCGGTCAGGAACCCGTCGAGCGTGCGCACCGAGCGCAGGGGGTCGCCGTCGGCGAACGACTTCACCCGCAGCCCCCACCTGCGGGGCAGCGTGCCCGCCTCGTGCATCGCGGCCACGGCCGCCGCCGCCGATTCGGCGTGCCGGTCCTCCTCCTCGGGGGAGCGCAGGCCGTACCCGTCCTCGAAGTCGATCCGCAGGTCCTCGATCGGCTCGGCGTGCAGCTTCCTGCGTACGCGGTCGTGCACGGGCGGGGCCAGCTCGGGGTCGAGCTCGAACAGCGCGGCCAGCTCGGCGGGAGTGAACAGGAGCCGGTGGAGGAGGTCGGTGGCGGCGTGGCGCCACTGCTGGACGATCTCCGCCGTCACCCGGTCCGCGGGCACGTACACCGTGTGCACCGGCTGCCACGCGGGTTCTCGTTCGGGGAACCGGGCGAGCTGCTCGCGATGGGCGCCCGCGAAGCCGTCGAGCAGCCCGTCGAGCGGCCCGTCCGGGCCGGTCAGCGTCGTCTCCATGGGGACGATCCTCGCAGAGTCCCGCCACGGGGAGGGCAATCACGCAACGTCGCTGCATGACGACGCAGCGTTGGCTATTCTTTTCCTCGAACGGTTGAGCGAAAAGAAACGGCCCCCAGTTGGGGGCCGTAGAGCCCGGGGACGTAACCTCGGGCGCGGTAACTCCATGTTAGGAGACGGTGACTCCTCCGTCCCTTCAAGAGGACGGCTTCTCGCTTTCCCCGGCTGAGGAAGCCGGAGTAGGCGACGGCCAAGCCCTGACCGGTTGCCCTTCCGGGCACGCGGAGACGATATCAGGGAAGCGATTCCCCTGCCGGGTGAATCCGGCAGTCCCCTCGCTAGATCCGATGGCGGTGCGCGACAATCCCGTTCCCGAAGTCGTGCGTGTTTTGAGGCCCGGGCAGACGCTGACGGCCGTCCGCTACTTCAGCGCGCACGTGCGCGGCGAACCGGCCGCGTTGCTGCGGCAGAAGACCTACCTCGCGGTCCTGGAGAGTCTGGGGGTCGAGGTGGTGCTCGGACGCTTCCAGGAGCAGCGGGCCTCCTGCCGGGCCTGCGGCGTCTCCTGGCGGACCTACGAGGAGAAGCAGTCCGACGTCGCCCTGGCCGCCGCCATGGTCGGCGACGTGGCGCTCGACCTGGTGGACATGGTGCTGCTGCTGTCGGCGGACTCCGACTTGTGCGCGGCCATCGAGGCGGTGCGCCAGGTGGACGCCCGGCGCGGCGGCAAGACCCGGGTCGTCACCGTCTTCCCGCCCGGCAGGCGCTCGGACGGCCTGCGCCTCGCGAGCGACGCCTGGTTTCCCCTCGGCGAGGCGCTCATCCGGCAGTCGCAGTTGCCCGACCGTGTGTCCGGCCGCGAGGGAGCGCGCTACCACCGGCCGGCCCACTGGTCCTGACCGCGCCATCCCTGGGACACGACACCCGTCAGGACGCACCCCCCGGCCGGGCCGCCCGGCCGCAGGCGTCCAGCATCGCGTCCCTGCCCACCAGCTTCACCCGCTCGCCCCTCCGCAGACTGCCGGCCAGCGCGGCCTCCGCGGCCTCGATCGCGAGCCAGTCCTCGTACGTCACCGGGCTCAGCCCGCGCGCGGCGAGCAGGTCGTCCAGCCGGGCGGTCGCGGTCCCCGGCACCGCTTCGGCGAGCAGCGTGCGCACGGTCTCCGCGGCGTCGGACTTGTTGGTCCCGATCACGCCCGTCGGCCCCCGCTTGAGCCAGCCCGCGACGTACTGCCGGTCCGTCACCTTGCCGGCGACGTTCGGCACCGTCATCAACCCCGGGTCGAACGGCACCCCCGGCAGCGCCACGCTCTGGTAGCCCACCGAGCGCATCACCATGTCCGCCGGGATCGTCTCGAAGTCCCCGGTGCCGACGACACGCCCGTTCTCCAGCCGGGTCCGCTCCAGCCGTACGCCCTCGACCCGGGACACGCCGAGGATCTCCACGGGGCGCAGCCAGAAGCGCACCTCCAGGCGGCGGGGCCGGTCGGCCGGCTTGCGCTCCGACCACGACCGAAGCACGTCCACGTTGCCCCTGACCTGACGCGACAGCGTGGTCAGGTCGGCGACCGCGATCTCGTCGGGGAAGGTGAGGACGTCGGCGTTCAGCAGATCGCCGAGCTCGCGCAGCTCCTTCAGCGTGAACTTCGCGTGCTCGGGGCCGCGCCGTCCGACCATGTGGATCCGCCTCACCTTGGAGGCGGCCAGCCGGTCGAGCACCTCCTCGGGCACGTCGGTGCCGCGCAGCTCGTCGGCCGTCTTGGCCATGATCCGCACCACGTCCACGGCGACGTTGCCGACGCCGATGACGACGACCTCCTCCGCGTCGAGCGAGAACGTGTCCGGCGGGACGTCGGGGTGGCCGCAGTACCAGTTGACGAAGTCGGTCGCCGCGACGCTGCCCGGCAGGTCCTCGCCCGGGACGCCGAGGTGCCTGTCGACCATCGCCCCGGTGCAGTAGACGACGGCGTCGTAGCAGGACAGCAGGTCGTCCGCCGAGAGGTCCGCGCCCAGCTCGACGCCGCCCAGGAAGCGCACTCCCGGGGTCTCCAGCACCCTCCTCAGGTAGCCGGCGATCGACTTGATCGACGTGTGGTCGGGCGCCACGCCGTACCGGACGAGCCCGTACGGCGTCGGCAGGCGTTCGAGGACGTCCACCTCGACGGGATCGTGCGACTGCTTGACCAGCGCCTCGGCCGTGTAGATCCCGGCCGGGCCCGACCCGACGATCGCGACGCGCAGTGTCACCATGGCCTCCAGCAGCGGCGGCGTCCCCTACCAGTGATTCTTTATCACCGCCGGTCGACCTGCCAGGGGAACGCCGTGCCGTGGGGCCGGATTGTCATCCGTGTTGTGATGGTTCGTGGGGTTGCGGCGACCCGGCGGCCACGATCAAAGTGATGCCCGTGGGCAGTGGGGCTAAAAGACGGGGAAACCCGCGGACGAGAAGGCCGGGCGGTGGCACCCTCCCTGACATGAGGGGACTCCGCGGGGGGCGGGACGAGCCCGGGGCCTCACCGGCCACGGCGCACGGCCCGCAGAACGGTCACGAGGACGGCGGCGACGCGCCGTCGCCGCACGGCTCCGGGCCGGACGGGCTCAGGTACGAGGCGCTGGGGCGGGTCATGGCCGCCTTATCCGGTGAGGCGGAGACGCTGGAGGCGTGCCGCGACCTCACGTGGTGGCGGGGCACCGACCGCTCCTGGCACATCGAGTGGCGCGACGGCCCGTACGCCGCCGAAGTGGCGGCGTTGCTCCTGGAACGGATCGGCGAGCCGGGCCCGGGCGCCGTGCGGGCGGCGCCCGCGGGCCCGGCGACCACGTCGACGGCGATGCTGAACGTGATGGGCGTCACCTTCGTGCTGCGGGCCATCGACCCGTTCGGCATGGAGCGGCTGCGGACCAGGCCCGGCCTGTGGCGGCTGTCGGCCGCGCTGGACGGCCCGGCCGGCCCCGTCGGCACCGGCGGGCGGTCCCGTCAGCACTGGGAGGAACTGCTCGGTGGCTGATTATCGGCGACTGATATCGACCCGCCCGTCGTTTACGTGAGGCGGTGGGGCCCTGGGAGTCGATAGCCTTGGGAGCACATCGTCTTCGTCTCGTCTCTCAGGTCGGAGACCTCTCACGAGCAAGGAGTAGCCGTGCTGCTGCGTATGTCGACCCTGTTCCTGCGCACCCTGCGTGAGGATCCGGCGGACGCGGAAGTGCCGAGCCACAAGCTGCTCGTCCGCGCCGGCTACATCCGCCGCGTCGCGCCCGGCATCTACTCCTGGCTGCCGCTCGGCAAGATCGTGCTGGAGAACATCGCGCGGGTCGTGCGCGAGGAGATGGACCGGATGGGCGCGCAGGAGGTGCTGTTCCCCGCGCTGCTGCCCCGGGACTTCTACGAGCCCACGGGCCGCTGGACCGAGTACGGCGACACGCTGTTCCGGCTGAAGGACCGCAAGGGCGCCGACTACCTCCTCGGGCCGACCCACGAGGAGATGTTCACCGACATGGTGAAGGGGGAGTACTCCTCCTACAAGGACTACCCCGTCACGCTGTACCAGATCCAGACCAAGTACCGCGACGAGGCCCGTCCCCGGGCCGGCATCCTGCGGGGCCGCGAGTTCGTCATGAAGGACTCCTACTCCTTCGACCTCGACGACGACGGCCTGAAGCGGTCCTACGAGATGCACCGCGAGGCGTACATCCGGATCTTCGAGCGTCTCGGCATCGACTACCGGATCTGCTTCGCGATGTCGGGCGCGATGGGCGGGTCGGCCTCCGAGGAGTTCCTCGCCCCCTGCCCGACCGGTGAGGACACCTTCGTGGCCTGCCACAACTGCGGATACGCGGCCAACGCCGAGGCCGTCGTCACGCCCGCGCCGCCCGCCGTCACCGCCACGCAGCCGCCCATGAAGGTGCTCGACACGCCCGACACCCCGACGATCGAGTCGCTCGTCTCGTACGTGAACGAGCACCACGGTCTCGGGATCACCGCCGCCGACACGCTGAAGAACCTCGTCGTCAAGGTACGCACGCCAGGCTCCGACGAGGTCAAGACGGTGATCGTCGGCGTGCCCGGCGACCGCGAGGTCGACTTCAAGCGCCTGGAGGCGGCGCTCTCGCCCGGCGTGCCGGAGATCTTCGAGGCCGAGGACTTCGCCCGCCACCCCGGCCTGGTGCGCGGCTACATCGGCCCGCAGGTGCTCAGGGACCTGGGGATCACCTATCTGGTCGACCCGCGCGTGGTCGAGGGCTCGGCCTGGGTGACGGGCGCCAACGAGCCGGGCAAGCACGCCGCGCACGTCGTCGCGGGCCGCGACTTCCAGCCCGACGGCACGATCGAGGCCGCCGAGGTGCGGGCGGGCGACGCCTGCCCCCGCTGCGCGCACCCGCTGTCGATCGACCGGGGCATCGAGATCGGCCACATCTTCCAGCTCGGCCGCAAGTACGCCGACGCCGCCCAGCTCGACGCGCTCGGGCCCGACGGCAAGCCCATCCGCATCACCATGGGCTCGTACGGCATCGGCGTGTCCCGGGCGGTGGCCGTGCTGGCCGAGCAGCGCCACGACGAGCTGGGCCTGGTGTGGCCCAGGGAGGTGGCGCCCGCCGACGTGCACATCGTCGGCACCGGCAAGGAGAACCAGATCGAGGTCGCCAGCACGCTCGCCGAGACCCTCGAGGCGCGGGGGCTGCGCGTGCTCGTGGACGACCGGCCCGGTGTGTCGCCCGGCGTCAAGTTCAAGGACTCCGAGCTGCTCGGCCTGCCCACCGTGCTGATCGTCGGCCGGGGCCTGGCCAACGGCGTGGTCGAGCTGCGCGACCGGGCGACCGGGACCAAGGAGGAGATCCCGCTGGACGAGGCCGTCGAGCGGGTGCTGGCCGCCTGCCGGGCCTGATCACCGGGCACCCTGATCACCTGGCGCCCTGCGCCGCCGTCCCCGTGCTCACACGGGGCGGCGGCGCGTTACTGTCCTTCAGGCGCGGACGGCTCCGGCTGGGCCTCCTCAGAACCGGACGTCCCCGAGGACCCGTCCGATGCGGAGGAGTCCGGCGCGGGGGTCTCGGCCTCCGGGGCTGGGACGGCGGCGTCGAAGTCGGCGCCGCCTCGGTTCATGCCCGGGAACGGGTCGCCGATCTTCGGCTGCCAGCCGTACGCCCGGGTCGCGCACTCCTGCGCGGCCAGCGCGGCGATCCGCCGCAGCGCCGGGTCGCGGTCGGCGGCGAGCTCCAGGTAGGCGGTGGTCACCCGCTGCTCCACGAGCACGGCAAGGCGCACCGCGTCGGCCGGTTTGCGCACCGCGAAGGGCAGGCTGTAGGTGGGGCCCGGCTCGGCGGGAGTGCCGCCCCGCTGGGTGATGAGCGCGCGTAGCTGGTCGCGCCGCGCACGGTGGGCGTCGAACCCCGCGGTGGCGCGCCTGAGCAGCGCGCCGCTCGTCCTCCCTCCGATCACCCCGTACGCGTACACGGCGGCGTGCTCGGCGGCCAGGGCCCGGCCGAGCGCGTCTCCGGCCGGTGCCCGGGCGGGTTCGGCCGAGGTCTCAGTCACGCACCCTCCCCAGGGCGACGACGTGGACGGCCTCGCACGCGCCGATGCTCGCCAGGAGCTGGGAGAGCGCGGGGGAGGCCGTGGCCATCTGCGCGGGCCGCGCCGACGCGGCGCGCCGCTCGGCGTCCCTCAGCGCCCCGACCGAGACCGCGGACGGGCTTTCGGACGGCGACCCTGACGGCGACGCCGGCGGAGGCGCAGAGTTCGCGGGGAACGTTCCCGTGCCGCTCCCGGCGGGCAGGAGCGCGCGCAGGGCCTGCAGATGGGCCGCGTGACGCTGACGGAACGGCTCAAGCGCGGCGGCCCGGCCGGGCAGGGCGGCGACCGCGCGCCCGTAGAGCGACACCAGCTGTTCCTTGCCCGCGATCAGCGAGGTGAGCAGCACGGTCTGCGGATCCGGAGGGGCCGGCGCGGCGGGTTTCCGCGGGGCCGAGGAGCAGCCGGCCGCGGCCAGACCGGCCGCGGCGGCGGAGCCCAGCAAGGCGCGTCTCGTCACCTGTGCCCCGCCGCTGTGTCTCACGACACAGCATCGTACGGCGCGCCGCCCACTGGTCATCGCCCGTGACCCGTGATGATCGTGCACGTGTCGGATCGCCGCTCGGGTGTGGCGCTGTTTCCACCTCCCGGTGTCGATAGGCTGTTGGCACATCGGGCTAGGCACACGGTCACAGCCACACGGTCATTGGGAGGTCGGCATGGGCAGCGACGCTCGACGCGGCCGCCTGGTTGAGCTGCTCGGCCCGGTGGTCGCCGCCGAGGGGTTCGACCTGGAGGACGTCACGGTCACACCGGCGGGTCGCCGGCGGCTGGTGCGCGTCGTGGTGGACCGGGACGGCGGCGTGAGCCTGGACGACGTGGCAGACGTGAGCCAGTCCGTCTCCAAACGGCTGGACGAGGTGGACGTCCTCGGCGGCAGCCCGTACGTCCTCGAGGTCACCTCTCCCGGCGTCGACAGGCCGCTCACCGAGCCGCGCCACTGGCGCCGGGCGCGTGGGCGGCTGGTGAAGGCGGAGCTGCGTGACGGCACCTCCGCGGAGGGCCGCGTGACCGAGGCCGACGAGACCGGCGTGGAGCTGGACGGCGCGCGCCGCATCGCGTACGACGAGTTGGTGCGCGGCCGGGTGCAGGTCGAGTTCAACCGGCGTGAGGCCGGGCTCGACGACGAACTTGATGAGGACCTCGATGTCGACGAAGACATCGACGACGCCGACGACGAGGGCTAGGGGGGAGCCTTGTGGACATTGACATGAGCGTCCTGCGCAGCCTGGAGCGGGAGAAGGACATCTCCTTCGACCTGGTCGTCAAGGCGATCGAGGACGCGTTGCTCATCGCGTACTTCCGCACGGAGGGCGCGGCGCAGAAGGCGCGGGCCGAGCTGGACCGCGACACGGGCCACGTGATCATCTGGGCCGCCGAGCTGGACGAGAACGGCGAGGTCGTGCGGGAGTACGACGACACCCCGTCCAACTTCAGCCGGATCGCCGCCACCACGGCCAAGCAGGTGATCCTCCAGCAGCTGCGCGACGCCGAAGACGAGGTCAACTTCGGCGAGTTCGCCAGCCGCGAGGGCGAGCTGGTCGCGGGCGTCATCCAGCAGGGCAAGGACCCGCGGGTGGTGCTGGTCGACCTCGGCAAGATCGAGGCGGTCCTGCCGCACAACGAGCAGGTCCCGGGCGAGGAGTATGCGCACGGCGAGCGCATCCGCTGCTACGTGGTGCAGGTGAAGAAGGGTCCCAAGGGGCCCTCGGTCACCCTCTCGCGCACGCACCCCAACCTCGTGAAGAAGCTCTTCGCGCTGGAGGTGCCGGAGATCGCCGACGGCACGGTGGAGATCGCGGCCATCGCCCGCGAGGCCGGCCACCGCACCAAGATCGCGGTACGGTCGCGCAAGCCGGGCGTCAACGCCAAGGGCGCCTGCATCGGCCCGATGGGCTCGCGCGTGCGCAACGTCATGACGGAGCTGCACGGCGAGAAGATCGACATCATCGACTGGTCGGAGGATCCGGCCGAGTTCGTCGGGAATGCCCTGTCGCCCGCGCGTGTTTCTCGTGTCGAGGTGGTCGACGCCGACAGCCGCACCGCGCGGGTGATCGTGCCCGACTACCAGTTGTCCCTGGCGATCGGCAAGGAGGGCCAGAACGCCCGCCTCGCCAACCGCCTGACGGGCTGGCGGATCGACATCCGGCCGGACACCGAGCAGGCACCTGCTGATCCCGCTGATGCGTCGGCAAGGTAAGCTGGAATATGGTTACCAGGCAGCCCCGCTGAGAACATGTGTGGGCTGCCGGGTTCGCACGGTAAAGTCCGAGTTGCTCCGCCTGGTCGTGGTCGAGGGCGTGATCGTCCCCGACACGCGAGGACGGCTCCCGGGACGTGGTGCCTCGTTGCACCCGTCCCCGCGCTGTCTGGAGCTCGCAGAGCGCCGCCGGGCGTTCCCACGCGCGTTCCGCGCGGAGGGATCGCTTGACACGTCGCTCTTGCAAGCTCACTTGGAGGGGTTGACGCCGGAGCGGTCCGGGTGAATGGTTACCGCTGGCCCTCGGTATCGGCTCCGGGAGCCAGGGCACGAAATTGTCATGTAGGACGCCGAGTTGATGGGCGGAGTCAGATTGCTATGAGCGCCTGATGAGCACGCGGCGATGAGTACGTTCAGGTAGCGACGGTCCGGCGGCACTGCGAGCCTCCCGGGCCGAGTTAGGGAGTGCAGTGGCGAAGGTCCGGGTATACGAGCTCGCCAAGGAGTTCGGGGTCGAGAGCAAGGTCGTCATGGCCAAGCTCACCGAAATGGGCGAGTTCGTGAGGTCGGCGTCCTCAACAATCGAGGCGCCGGTCGTCCGCAAATTGACCGAGGCGTTCAAGGGTGACGCCTCCAAGGGCGGGGGCAAGCCCGCCCGTCCGGCGCAGCCGAAGCCTGCGCCGAGGCCGGCTGAGAGCCAGGCCAACGGGGGCGCCCCGCAGGCGCCCGTTTCCCAGTCCACCGGCGCGGTGGCCAAGCCGGGCCCGAAGCCCGGTCCGCGGCCCGCTCCGCGTCCGGTTCCGATGCCCTCACCCGCCGGCGTCCCAGCCGGACGCGGCGCGCCCCGAGGCCGCCCGTCCGCAGGCGCCTCGTCCGGAGGTCCCGCGTCCCGCGGCCGCAGGCCCGAGGCCGGGCG
>NZ_MWJN01000107.1:0-31465 GCF_002027145.1 Microbispora sp. GKU 823
CGGGCGGCCCCGCGTACCCGCAGACGCCCCCGCCTCCCGGCCCGCAGCAGCCCGCGTACGGCCACGGCGCGCCCGGAGCGGGCACCGGGCCTCAGCCGCCCGCGTACGGCCCCGGGACGCACCCCTGGCAGCCGCCCATGGAGGGACCCAACCCGGCGTGGCAGCCGCCCGTGGAGGGGCCGAACCCGGCGGCGTGGCAGCCTCCGGCCGACACGGGAGCGCAGCCGTGGCCCTCGCAGGGCCCCGGAGCGCCGGCCTGGGAACCGCCGCCCCCACCTGGCTCGGCTCCACAGCCGTGGCAGCAGGAGCCCCCCTCAGCGGGCGCGGGAGCCCCGCAGATGTGGCCGGCCCCCGTCAATGATCCCGCTGCCAGCCCGGCCCCAACCCCGGCCCTCAGCCCGGTCCACAGCCCGGCGGCGTCACCTCCTGGCCCTACTCGGGCAACGAGCCTCAGTGGCCGCAGGGCCCCGCACAGGCAGGGACGGGTGACACCGGCCCCACCTCCTGGCCCCCGCCAGGGGGCGAACCGGCCGCGCCCGGCGCCTTCGGCACGTCCCCCTCGCCGTACGACGAGGGGGGCCAGGGTGGGTCGTGGCAGGGCCCTGCCGGGTCCGCCGCCTGGTCGCAGCCCGGCGGCCCTCCCGTCGCACCGCCCGCGTACGGGCCGGACCAGCAGCACGCCGGTGGTCCCTGGGCCGCCCAGCCCGGCGAGGCGGCGCCCCGGCGTGCCGTCGTTCCACGAGTGGGGGTCCGCCCCTACCGGGGGGCAGCCGTCCGGCGGGGAGGCCTGGCCACAGCGCCGGTCCCCCATCAGGGGTATCCACCCGCCGCCCCGCCGCAGCACGGACCGCAGTACGGACCGCAGTACGGACCGCAGTACGGACCCCAGCATGGCCCGCAGTATGGGCCGCCGCCGGAAGCGCTACCCGGGCAGGAGCAGGCCCCCGGCGGCCACCAGCCTGGGGCGTACCTGGGCGCACCGCCCCAGCCCGGTCCGGGAATCCCGGCCGGGCAGCCGGAGGCGTACGCGGAGGAAGCCACGTCCCCGGAGGCGATCCGGCCCGGAGAGCCCGGCGACGTACCCGTGTGGCCGCCACGACTGCCGGGCGAGCCGTACCCGCAGGGGGAGATGCCCGCGGGCACCTCCTGGCCCCCGACGAACGCCTATCAGGACGAGCCCGGCACGGCGCAGGCGTCCGAGGGCCCGGCCGACGACGGGGCGGGCACGAGCGAGTCAGGCGGCACGCCCGGCGACGCGATCCCGCCCACCGGCACGCCCGACCCCACCACTCGCGCCCGACCACCACCACTGCGCCCGACCACGCCACCGCACCGGACCACACCCCGGCGCCGGACCACACCGGCACGCCCGCGGACACGGCGCATCACGCCGATGTGCCTGCCGACGAGCGAACCGACGAGCGAACGCTGCCCGCCGGCGCGTACCCGCCTGCCGACGACTCGCCCGCCGAAGGACCGGGACAGGCGGGCGAGCCCGCAGGGGCGGGTGTGCCCGCGCAGGACGCTCCCGCGGGGAGCGTCCCGCCGCCCGACGCGCCGGCGTCGTATCCTCCTGCGCCGGGCCACGCCGGGCCGCCCGAGGGCTTCGGGGCCGAGATCGCCCATGCGGCGACCCCGGTCGAGGGTTCCCCGGTGCCCGGCACACCGTACGAACCCGGCCAGGCTCTCGCGCACTCCGAACAGAGCACTCAGCACAGCGAACCGCAGTACGCGTCCTTCGACAGGACGACGCAGCCGCTGCCTCCGCCACAGCCCGAGGAGCCGTTCCCGGCGCCCACGCAGACATGGAGCGCGCCTGGTCAGGCGCCCGACAGCGCACCGTCCGGGACACCACTGGGGAGACGGGACGACACGCAGGATCAGTCACCGTTCCAGTCGCCGTCCGCGACGTCCCCCTCGGATGTCCCGCCATCCGCCGTACCCCCGGGTGCGGCGTCATCCGACACGCCGCCCACGGGCCCGTCCGCGAGCGACGGCGCCACCGGGGCGGACTCCCCCGACCCCAATTCAGGACAGATGGCGACAACCTCTCCCACGACCGGTTCGCCCTCGCAGCCGACCGGTGAGACTCCGTTCGCGTTCACGCCGGTGACACCGGCCAAGGCGGGCAAGCCGGCGCCTCCGCCCGGGTTCGGGCCCGCCCCCGGCGACCTCTCCCCTGAGGGCAACCTCCCGGCGACGCTTGGCCCCGCCGGCCCTCCGCCCTCCGGCGGGAAGGTCAAGAGGATCGTGATGGCCGCCGGTGCGGTGGTCGTCGTGGGGGCGATCGGCACCGCGGCCTACTTCGCCTACTCGGGCGAGCCGGACGGCGGCCAGGCCGCCCGTACGCCTGCGGCCACCACCGCGCCCTCCTCCTCCGACGAGCCGACGCCGAGTTCCACGGTCGCCTCCGCCATCCTCGACTCGGAGCAGACCGACCCCAAGACCCTCAAGCCGGGAGAGGCGTTCCCGGCCGAGAAGGTGACGCTGGCCGGGCGGACGTACCGCCGGGTCAAGGTCGACGTGACCGACGACTGCGGGAAGGCGGCGGCGGGCGCGTTCGCGCAGGCCCTCACCGAGCAGCAGTGCCGCAGGGTACTCAGGGCCACCTACGTGGACGGCAAGCGCCAGTACGCGGTGACCACGGGCATCGCCGTGCTGCCCGGCAAGACCGAGGCCCTCGCCGTGGACCAGGCCAAGGATCTCAACGCGAACGTCTGGTTCCGCGGCCTCGACGGCGACAAGGCGAGCCGGGCGGACAAGGTGTCGATCTCCGGTGGCTACGCGGCCGGCATGGTGTGGGGACGCTACATCGTGTTCAGCTACGCCACCTACGCCGACGGGCACACGCCGGACGCGAACGACAAGAACCTCGCGCCGATCAGCGGCGCCTTCCGGGACAACATGGCGAAGGTGATCGAGAAGCGCGCCTCACGCTGACGATCCCGGCGCGTGGTCTCCCACACGGGGACCACGCGCCGCCACGGCCGCGCCGTCAGGAGCATCGGAGTCAGGAACTCAGTGTGCGCACCCGGCGGGTGGCGGCGGCCCGCCGGGCCAGCTCCTCCGGCTCGGGGTAGCGCACCTCCTCGAGCGTGAGACCGTGCGCGGGCGCGACGTGCACACCCGAGTCCCGTACGGCTCTCGCCAGCACCTCGCCTGGCCACTCGACGGGCCGCCTGCCCTCCCCCACGGTCAGCAGCGAGCCGACCAGCGCCCGGACCATCGAATGGCAGAAGGCGTCGGCGACCACGGTCGCGAGCAGGATCCCGTCCTCGCCCCTGACCCACTCGAGCCGCTGCAGCTCGCGGATCGTGGTCGCGCCCTCGCGCCTGCGGCAGAAGGCGGCGAAGTCGTGCTCGCCCAGCAGACGGGCGGCCGCCGCGTTCAGCAGGTCCACGTCCAGCGGCCGGGCGTACCACAGCACCTCGCGCCGCCGCAGCGGGTCCACCCCGCCGGGGGCGTCGCCGACGCGGTAGCCGTACCGGCGCGACAGCGCGGAGAACCGGGCGTCGAAGCCCTCGGGCGCCACGCTGACGGCGTGCACCCGCACGTCGGGGGGCAGCACCCCGGCCAGCCGCCTCGTCAGCGCAGCGAGCCACTCAGCGCCGCGCTCCTCCCACGCCTCATCCGGGTCCACGGGAACGGGGGCACGCACGGACGAGGCGGCGGCCAGCGCCGCGACCGGAAGGTCGACGTGCGCCACCTGTCCCCTCGCGTGGACGCCGGCGTCGGTGCGGCCCGCGACGGTGAGCGACGGCGGGGCGTCCAGGCGCAGGATCCGGCCCAGCGCGTCCTCGATCTCCCCCTGCACGGTCCGCCGTCCGGGCTGGCGCGCCCAGCCGGAGAAGTCGGTGCCGTCGTAGCCCAGGTCCAGTCTCAGCCGCAGTTCTCGCTCCACGCCATCCCTCGTACGGTGCACAAACGAAGAGCGGGCCCAGCATCCCCGGAAGGGAAACTGAGCCCGCTCACAGAGCCTGGGATCAGGCCTCGTCCTTCTTGTCACCCTGTGCCGACTCCCCTGCGGGCTCGGCGGCGGCCTCGGGAGCCTCCGCCGTCTCGGCGGCGGTGCCCTCGGCGGCCTCGTCCTGCGCGGCCGGCGTCTCCTCGACCTCGGCCGGAGCGGCCTCGGCGGCGGGCGCGGCCGGAGCCGTACGGGAGACCCTGACCGGGTTCAGCTGCTCGGTGACCAGCTCGATGACCGCCATCGGAGCGGCGTCGCCCTTACGCGGGCCGAGCTTGGTGATCCGGGTGTAGCCACCGGGACGCTCGGCGTACGTCGGAGCGATCTCGGTGAAGAGGTGGTGGACGACGCCCTTGTCGCGGACGACCGTCAGCACCTGGCGACGGTTGTGGATGTCGCCCTTCTTCGCCTTGGTGATCAGCTTCTCCGCGAGCGGGCGGAGACGCCTGGCCTTGGCCTCGGTGGTGGTGATCCGGCCGTTCTGGAACAGCGAGGTGGCGAGGTTCGCCAGGATCAGCCGCTCGTGGGCCGGGCTGCCGCCGAGGCGGGCGCCCTTGGTGGGCTTGGGCATTTCATGCTCCTCATGGATAACCCGCTCCGGCCGTGTCAGGTACCGGGGTCGGGCCGACCGGCGTACCGGTCGTGACTTGTCATCGCCGTCTCATGCCGCCCTCGGCGGGCGGCACGAGACGGTGTGGTGCGGGTGCCGCTCAGTACTGCTCGGTCTCGATGAACCCGCCGTCCTCGTCGTCGTACCCGCCGCCGGCGACAGCGGAGGGGTCGAACCCGGGCGGGGAGTCCTTGAGAGCCAGGCCCATCTCGTGCAGCTTCTGCTTGACCTCTTCGATCGACTTGGCGCCGAAGTTGCGGATGTCCAGCAGGTCCTGCTCGCTGCGGGCGACGAGCTCACCCACGGTGTGGATGCCCTCGCGCTTGAGGCAGTTGTACGAACGGACGGTGAGGTTGAGCTCCTCGATCGGCAGCGCCAGGTCGGCCGCGAGAGCCGCGTCCGTCGGCGACGGGCCGATGTCGATGCCCTCGGCCTCGACGTTGAGCTCACGGGCCAGGCCGAACAGCTCGACCAGGGTCTTGCCGGCCGAGGCCACCGCGTCGCGGGGCTTCATGGACGGCTTGGTCTCGACGTCGAGGATCAGGCGGTCGAAGTCCGTGCGCTGCTCGACACGGGTGGCCTCGACCTTGTAGGTGACCTTGAGGACCGGGGAGTAGATCGAGTCGATCGGAATCCGGCCGATCTCCTGGCCAGGCTGCTTGTTCTGAGCGGCGGAGACGTAGCCGCGGCCGCGCTCGACGGTCAGCTCCATCTCCAGCTTCGCCTTGCCGTTCAGCGTGGCGATGTGCAGGTCGGGGTTGTGCACCTCGACACCCGCCGGAGGCGCGATGTCGGCGGCGGTGACCTCACCCGGGCCCTGCTTGCGCAGGTACATCACCACGGGCTCGTCGTGCTCGGAGGAGACGACCAGCGACTTGAGGTTCAGGATGATGTCGGTGACGTCTTCCTTGACCCCGGGCACGGTCGAGAACTCGTGGAGCACGCCCTCGATGCGGATGCTGGTGACCGCCGCCCCCGGGATGGAGGACAGCAGCGTGCGCCGCAGCGAGTTGCCGATGGTGTAGCCGAAGCCCGGCTCGAGCGGCTCGATGATGAACCTGGACCGGTGCTCCTCGAGCGACTCCTCCTGGAGGCTCGGGCGCTGTGCGATGAGCATCAGGATCTCCTGGATCCGGGACGGCCCCGTCACGACGGACGAGTGGTCCCTGGGTTACGGCGACGCCCGCTATTTGACGCCGCTCGCCTACAACCATGATGCCGTACGGCCGGGAGTGTACCGGCCGTACGGCGTCATGAACTGCCGGGGCCCTACTACTTGGAGTAGAGCTCGACGATCAGCTGCTCCTGGACCAGCGTGTCGATCTGCTGGCGGACCGGGAGCTGGTGCACGAGGATGCGCATGTTCTCGGCGGAGACGCCCAGCCAGGCCGGGACGGTCTTGTCGCCGGCGGTCGCGCGGGCCACCTCGTACGGAAGCAGGTTGCGCGACTTCTCGCGGACCTCGATGATGTCGTGCTCGCGCACGCGGTACGACGGGATGTCGACCTTCTTGCCGTTCACGAGGAAGTGGCCGTGGCGCACCTGCTGGCGGGCCGCGTCACGCGACTCGGCGAAGCCGGCGCGGTAGACCACGTTGTCGAGACGGCTCTCCAGGATCTGGAGCAGGTTCTCACCCGTCTTGCCCGCCTTGCGGTTGGCTTCCTCGTAGTAGTTGTGGAACTGCTTCTCGAGGACGCCGTAGATGCGGCGGGTCTTCTGCTTCTCACGGAGCTGGAGCTGGTACTCCGACTCCTTCGGACGGCCGCGGCGTGCTCACCCGGCGGGTACGGGCGGATCTCGATGGGGCACTTGGCGGACTCGCACTTCTTGCCCTTGAGGAAGAGCTTGGTCTTCTCACGGCGGCAGAGCTTGCAGTCCGGACCCGTGTAACGAGCCATTTCTTTCTACTCTCCTGAGCTCAGACGCGACGGCGCTTGGGCGGACGGCAGCCGTTGTGCGGGACCGGGGTCACGTCCTGGATGGACCCGACCTCGAGGCCGGTCGCCTGCAGCGAACGGATCGCGGTCTCACGGCCGGAACCGGGGCCCTTGACGAAGACGTCGACCTTGCGCATGCCGTGCTCCATGGCGCGGCGGGCGGCGTTCTCGGCAGCCATCTGCGCGGCGAACGGGGTGGACTTGCGGGAGCCCTTGAACCCGACGTGGCCGGCGCTGGCCCAGGAGATCACGTTCCCGTTCGGGTCGGTGATCGAAACGATCGTGTTGTTGAACGTGCTCTTGATGTGGGCGTGCCCGTGAGCGACGTTCTTCTTTTCCTTGCGGCGCACCTTCTTCGGTGCGCCCTGGCGGCTCTTCGGCGGCATTGAAGCGCTAACTCCTGGAAATGTGGCTGCTAAGGACTACTTCTTGCCCGGCTTCTTCTTGCCGGCGACGGTCTTCTTCTTGCCCTTGCGGGTGCGCGCGTTCGTCTGCGTCCGCTGACCGTGGACAGGCAGCCCCTTGCGGTGCCGGATGCCCTGGTAGCAGCCGATCTCGATCTTGCGTCGGATGTCGGCCTGAATCTCGCGGCGGAGGTCACCCTCGATCTTGTAGTTCGCCTCGATGTAGTCACGCATCGGAACGAGCTCGGCGTCCGTGAGCTGGTGGACGCGCAGGTCGGGGCTGATGCCGGTCGCGTCAAGGATCTCCTTGGCGCGGGTGCGGCCGATTCCGAAAATGTAGGTGAGAGCGATCTCCAGCCGCTTGTCGCGGGGGAGGTCGACGCCAACCAGGCGGGCCATGGTCGGGCATTCTCCTTCAGTGTGGCGGAGGTCTTGCGCCACACTTCCCCTCCCATGCCCGGGCGAGGGCCCCGGCCTCCGACCGGGGGTCTCCCGCGTGGTACGGCTCTCGCCGCCTGCGCGGGTGTGTGACGCGATTTCGTTGTTCCGGCCCGCACGCGGGTCGAGCCCGCCACGGGGACGGACTCAGCAGGGGCCTGGTGGCGACGTACTGAGGACTGAGCTCAGCCCTGGCGCTGCTTGTGGCGCAGGTTGTCGCAGATCACCATGACGCGACCGTGCCGGCGAATCACCTTGCACTTGTCGCAGATCTTCTTGACGCTCGGCTTGACCTTCATAGTCCTTATTCGTTCCGCATACGGCCCGCCCCGCTGGCGGGGGGGCTACTTGTACCGGTAGACGATCCGCCCACGACTCAGGTCGTAGGGGCTCAACTCCACGACCACCCGGTCGTCGGGCAGGATCCTGATGTAGTGCATCCGCATCCGCCCGCTGATGTGGGCCAGGACCTTGTGACCGTTGTCGAGCTGCACCCGGAACATGGCGTTCGGGAGCGACTCAATAACAGTGCCCTCAATCTCGATGGCGCCGTCTTTCTTGGCCATGGCCCTCGCGTTTCAACTGATCGGATCGTCTGAGGCTTCGGAACACTAAGCAGCCGCGACCTTCGGGCGCTTCCAGAGAGCGGCGACCAGCCAGGCCGCCTAGGCGCAAAGGTCATAGTGAACCGACAAAGGAGTGTACGACAACCCGGGCCGAATTGCGAAACGACGGCAGGGGTCCCGACACAACCAGATCACAGAGTACCCCCGGCGGGGGCGTCCGGCCAATTCGGCGTCGGGCCGTTCCCTCAGGCCGGCTCCGGGGGAAACCGCCGCACCCGCCCGCCCGGCACCGCCGAAATGCCGGGACGGGTGGGTGCGGCCTGATCACCGCGGGGGCACGGCCCGAGCGGGGCCGTACGTCGCGACACCGGACCTCTACCCGCCCGCGGCTCCCGCGACGGCGGCCCTCCGGTAAAGAACGCTCAGGTGTCGCGCCGGCGGGACTGTCCGGCCGTTCCGGCCATCGTGTTGATGAGGAGGATGACACCCCAGGGGCCCATGACCCACATGGGCCAGGGATAGACGAAGTGACCCGAGCTGACGCCGACGATGAGCCAGATCATCCAGTTCACGGCGCTGGCGCCCGCCCAGGCGGTCCAGGCGGCCTTGAGGCCGGCCCGCGCCTTGTCGTCACGCCGGGCCGGACGGGGCCGTCGTGCGGAATCGGTCGTCGAGGCGGGCAGCCGGTGCAGGTCGATCTCGGGCAGGTCGGAGGTGAGCTTGGCCAGTTCCCCGTACGTACGACTCTGGTAGACCTGCTCCAGCCGCTCGTTGAACTCGTCGATGGTGAGCCTGCCCTCGGCCACGTGCTCGCGCAGTGCCGCGGCGACCCGGTCCCGGTCGCCGTCGGAGGCCCGCATCTCAGGCGCTGCCGCCATCACCATCTCCAGGCTGTTCGAGCGATACGACCATTATTGTTCACGCGCCGCCGGAGCGGGCGTGCCGGATCAGGAGGCGCTCTCCCCCGCATCCACGGCGACGCCGGGGAAGCGCGAGGCTCCGCCGTCGAGCGCCGTGAGAACCAGGGGGCCGTTCTCCGTCACCGCGACGCTGTGCTCGAAATGGGCGGAGGCGCGGCCGTCGAGCGTCACGACCGTCCAGTCGTCGGCCAGCACCTTGGTGCGGTCGGTGCCGAGGTTCACCATCGGCTCGATCGCGAAGCACATGCCCACCTCGAAGCGGGGGCCGCGCCCCGGCCTGCCGTGGTTGGCCACCCAGGGGTCCATGTGCATCTCGGTGCCGATGCCGTGCCCGCCGTACTCCTGGGGGATGCCGTAGCGGCCCTGAGAACGCACGTACTGCTCGATCTGGTGACCGACGTCGGACAGGTGCCCGCCGACCCGCAGGGCGGCGATGCCCCGCCACATGGCCTCCTCGGTCACCCGCATGAGCTCGGTCAGCGCGGGGTCGACCTCGCCGATCCCGACGGTGATCGCCGAGTCGCCGTGCCATCCGTCGAGGATCGCGCCGCAGTCGATCGAGATGATGTCGCCCTCGCGGAGCGGGCGGCGGTCGGTGGGGATGCCGTGCACGACCTCGTCGTTCACGGAGGCGCAGATCGTGGCGGGGAAGCCCTGGTAGCCCTTGAACGACGGGATCGCACCCTCGCCCCGGATCGCCTCTTCGGCGATGGCGTCGAGGTCGAGCGGCGTCATCCCGGGGCGTACCGACGTCCGGAGCAGCTCCAGCGTCCGGGCGACGACAAGGCCGGCCGCGCGCATCTTCTCCAGTTGCTCGGCGCTCTTGATCTGAATTCCGTGCCGATTCTTCTTGAACACGTAACGCACCCCCTCCCGAAATTGTCCCATATAAGCCTGAACGCCACCCCATGGAGTGGAGTGGCGTTCCCGGCTGCGGTAATGAATCAGTCGGCGAACCGCCGCAGCGCCGACATCGCCCGCTGGGTGATCTCCTCGACCGGCCCGGTCGCGTCGACCCCCTGCAGGATTCCCTCATCGGCGTAGAACGAGATCAGCGGCGCCGTCTGCTCCTGATAGACCTCCAGGCGGCGCCTGATGGTCTCCTCGCGGTCGTCGTCCCGCTGGAAGAGCTCCCCGCCGCAGGCGTCGCAGACGCCCTCCACGGCGGGCGGGTCGAACACGACATGCCACACCTTGCCGCACGAACGGCACGTGCGGCGGCCCGCCAGGCGGCGTACGACCTCGTCGTCCTCGACGACCAGGTTGAGGACCACGTCGAGCGCCGTGCCGAACTCGGCCAGCATCTTCTTGAGGACCTCGGCCTGGGGCACGTTGCGGGGGAAGCCGTCCAGGAGGAAGCCCTCCTGCGCGTCGTCCTCCGACAGCCGGTCGCGGACCATGGCCACGGTCACCTCGTCGGGGACGAGGTCGCCGCGGTCCATGTACTCCTTGGCGAGCTTGCCGAGCTCCGTGCCGCCGGAGACGTTGGCACGGAAGATGTCACCTGTCGAGATTTTCGGGATCGACAGGTGCGAAGCGATGAACTGGGCCTGCGTCCCCTTACCCGCTCCGGGGGGCCCAACCAGGACGACGCGCACTATCTCAGGAAGCCCTCGTAGTTGCGCTGCTGAAGCTGGCTCTCGATCTGCTTGACCGTGTCCAGACCAACACCAACCATGATCAGAATGCTGGTCCCTCCGAACGGGAAGTTCTGGCTCGCTCCGGCCACCGCCAGCGCGATGATCGGGATGAGCGAGATCACACCCAGATACGGAGCGCCTGCGGCCGTGAGCCTGTTGAGCACGTAGCTCAGGTACTCAGCGGTCGGCCGGCCCGGGCGGATGCCCGGGATGAACCCACCGTACTTCTTCATGTTGTCAGCCACTTCAGGGGGGTTGAAAGTGATGGACACGTAGAAGTAGGTGAAGAACACGATCAGCAGGAAGAACGTGGCCATGTAGACGGGGTGGTCGCCCCGAATCATGTTCTGCGCCAGCCACTCGATCACCGCGTTGGGCTTCTGGCTGTTGCCGAACAGCGTCACCAGAAGCTGCGGCAGGTAGAGCAGCGACGAGGCGAAGATGACCGGGATGATGCCGGCCTGGTTCACCTTGAGCGGGATGTAGGTCGAGGTGCCGCCGTACATCCGGCGGCCGACCATACGCTTGGCGTACTGCACCGGGATGCGGCGCTGCGCCTGCTCGATGAACACGACGACGCCGATCATCACGACGCCGACGATCATCACGACGACGAACTTGAACGGGCTCTGCCGGAAGATGTTCACGAGCTCCGACGGGAACACCGCGATGACCTGGGTGAAGATCAGGATCGACATGCCGTTGCCGACGCCGCGGTCGGTCACCAGCTCGCCCAGCCACATGATCACGGCGGTGCCGGCGGTCATCGTGATGACCATGGTGACCAGCGGGAAGATGTCCTGGCTGAGCAGGATCTCCTGGTTGCAGTTCTGGAAGAGCTGCCCGCTGCGGGCCAGTGCGACGAACGCGGTGGACTGCAGCACCGCCAGCCCGATGGTCAGGTAACGGGTGTACTGCGTGATCTTCGCCGTGCCCGCCTGGCCCTCCTTCTTGAGGGCCTCCAGCCGGGGGATCACCACCGTCAGCAGCTGCAGGATGATGCTCGCGGTGATGTACGGCATGATGCCGAGCGCGAACACTGAAAGTTTCAACAGGGCGCCGCCGCTGAAGAGCTGCACCATCCCGTAGATGTTGGCAGCGTCTCCCGCCTGGGCCTGCTCCAGACACAGGGCCACGTTCTTGGCGTTGACCCCCGGAGTGGGAAGCACCGAGCCAAGCCGGAACAGCACGATGATGCCCAGTGTGAAGAGCAGCTTCTTGCGCAGGTCAGGCGTCCGGAACGCCCGGGTAAACGCGGTCAGCACGGTCCCTCCTGCGCGCCAGTGACGCGGTAACGGTCGGCGATGGCCCGCAAGGCGTCCATCGACATGTCTTCCTGCCAGAGTGCTTGGTCGGACACGGGTGGAGCCCCGTGCCAGGCGAACTCTAACGCACTACGGGCGCGGAGGCTCATAACGAACCTCCGCGCCTCGTGGAGCGTCATGCCTACAGCTCGGAAACCGAGCCACCGGCCGCGGCGATCTTCTCCTTCGCGCTGGCGGAGAAGGCGTGCGCCTGCACGTTCAACGCCACGGAGATCTCGCCGGTGCCCAGCACCTTCACGGGCTGGTTCTTGCGGACCGCACCCTTGGCCACCAGGTCGTCGAGCGTGACCTCGCCGCCCTGGGGGAACAGCTCCCCGAGCCTGTCCAGGTTGACGACCTGGTAGGTCGTCTTGAACAGGGCGTTGGAGAAGCCCTTCAGCTTCGGCAGCCGCCGCTGGAGCGGGACCTGGCCACCTTCGAAGCCCGGCATCACGGCCGTACGGGCCCTGGTGCCCTTGGTGCCACGGCCGGCCGTCTTGCCCTTGGAGCCCTCGCCGCGGCCCTTGCGGGTCTTGGCCTTGTTGGAGCCGGGGGCCGGACGGAGGTCGTGGATCTTGAGCGGAGCGTTCTCGGTCATGACTAGTCGACCTCCTCAACCTCGACGAGGTGCGACACCTTGGCGACCATGCCCCGGATCTCCGGGCGGTCCTCCTTGACGACGACGTCGCCGATTCGCTTCAGACCCAGCGAGCGCAGCGAGTCACGCTGGTTCTGCTGTCCACCGATCTTGGACCGGGTCTGGGTGATCTTCAGGCGAGCCATCGCTAGCTCACCGCCTTCGCGGCCGCAGCGGCCTCGGCCAGGCCCTCGGCGCGAGCCTTCAGCATCGCCTTGGGAGCGACGTCCTCGATCGGCAGGCCACGGCGGGCGGCGATCTCCTCGGGCCGGCTGAGACCCTTCAGAGCGGCCACGGTGGCGTGCACGATGTTGATCGGGTTGTCCGAGCCGAGCGACTTGGACAGCACGTCGTGGATCCCGGCGCACTCCAGCACCGCGCGAACCGGGCCACCCGCGATGACACCCGTACCGGGCGAGGCCGGACGCAGGAGGACGACGCCGGCGGCGTCCTCGCCCTGCACCGGGTGCGGGATGGTGCCCTGGATCCGCGGGACCTTGAAGAAGTGCTTCTTGGCCTCCTCGACACCCTTGGCGATCGCCGCGGGCACCTCCTTGGCCTTGCCGTAGCCGACCCCGACGAGACCGTTGCCGTCGCCGACGATGACCAGCGCGGTGAAGCTGAAGCGCCGACCACCCTGGACGACCTTGGCCACTCGGTTGATCTTTACGACGCGCTCGATGTACGAGACGCCCTTGTCTGCGGCGCCACCGCGGCGGTCCTCACGACGGTCACGCCGCTCGCCACCGCCGCCGGCACCGCGACGCGGAGCTGCAGCCATCAGTGGTTCCTCTTCTCGTTGCTCTTGGGACGGGTCGTCAGTCGCGACCCCCGGACCGGAGTCATCAGAACTCCAGCCCGCCTTCACGGGCGCTGTCCGCGAGAGCGGCGATGCGCCCCGCGTAGCGGTTGCCACCGCGGTCGAACACGACAGCGGTGATCCCGGCGGTCTTGGCCCGCTGAGCGAGAAGCTCGCCGACCTTCTTCGCCTTCTCGGTCTTGTCACCCTCGGCGCCGCGCAGCGAGACGTCCATGGTGGACGCGCTCACCAGCGTGTGGCCCTGAGTGTCGTCGACGATCTGCACGAACAGGTGACGCGTGGACCGGTTGACGACCAGGCGCGGACGCTCGGCCGTGCCGAAGACGTTCTTGCGGACACGGCGGTGCCGGCGGGCCCGGGAGACCGTGCGGGCGGCCGTGTGCTTGCCGAACGCAGTCTTTCCAGCCATGCCTACTTACCAGCCTTTCCGACCTTGCGGCGGACAACCTCGCCCTGGTAGCGCACGCCCTTGCCCTTGTACGGGTCCGGCTTGCGCAGCTTCCTGATGTTGGCGGCGACCTCGCCGACCCTCTGCTTGTCGATGCCGTCCACGTGGAACAGGGTCGGCTTCTCGACGCGGAAGCTGACGCCCTCGGGGGCCTTGACGATCACCGGGTGGCTGAAGCCCAGCGAGAACTCCAGCTCCGTCGGGCCCTTGGCCTGGACGCGGTAACCGACGCCGACGATCTCGAGCGTCTTCGTGTAGCCCTGCGTGACACCCGCCACCATGTTGGCGATGAGCGTGCGGGACAGACCGTGCAGCGCACGGACCTTGTTCTCGTCGTTCGGGCGGGTGACGGCGATGGTGCCGTCCTCGCCACGCGAGACCTCGATGGGCTCGGCGACCGTGTGAGTGAGCGTGCCCTTGGGCCCCTTGACCTGGACTTCCCGGCCGTCGATCGTGATGTCGACACCCGCCGGTACGGGGATGGGCAGCCGTCCGATTCGCGACATGCTGAGTGCCTCCCCTCGTTACCAGACGTAGGCGAGGACTTCCCCGCCCACTCCACGCTTGCTCGCCTGCCGGTCCGTCATCAGGCCGCCGGACGTCGAGATGATCGCGACGCCCAGACCGCCCAGAACGCGGGGCAGGTTGTCCTTCTTTGCATAGACCCGCAGACCGGGCTTGGACACCCGGCGCAGGCCCGCGATGGCGCGCTCGCGGCTGGGGCCGAACTTCAGCTCCATCACGAGGTTCTTGCCAACCTTCGCGTCCTCGACGCTCCAGCCCTGGATGTAGCCCTCCTGCTGGAGGATTTCCGCGATGTGCGCCTTGATCTTGGAGTAAGGCATGCTCACGGTGTCGTGATAGGCCGAGTTCGCGTTACGCAGACGCGTCAGCATGTCTGCGATCGGGTCGGTCATCGTCATGGCCGGTGGCCTTCCTCACCGCGGTTTCCCCGATGGGACCTTCGGTGTGGTCGTGGGCGCTGTGGTCAGCGCCCGGTTGATATGACTTCTGGTGCAGCTGGTCCGCGGAGGGCTTACCAGCTCGACTTGGTGATGCCGGGCAGCTCGCCCCGGTGCGCCATCTCGCGGAAGCACACGCGGCACAGCCCGAACTTGCGGTAGACAGCGCGGGGACGGCCGCAGCGGGAGCAACGAGTGTACGCCCGGACCTCGAACTTCTGCTTGCGCGCTGCCTTGACCTTCAGCGACGTCTTCGCCATGATCAGGCCTCCTTGAAGGGGAAACCGAGGAGCTTCAGCAGCGCCCGGCCCTGCTCGTCGTTCTTCGCGGTGGTCACGACCGTGATGTCCATGCCCCGCTGCCGGTCCACCTTGTCCTGGTCGACCTCGTGGAACATGACCTGCTCGGTGAGGCCGAAGGTGTAGTTGCCGTTGCCGTCGAACTGCTTCGGCGACAGGCCGCGGAAGTCCCGGATACGCGGCAGCGCCAGGGACAGCAGGCGGTCGAGGAACTCCCACATGCGGTCGCCGCGCAGCGTCACGTGCGCGCCGATCGGCATGCCCTCACGCAGCTTGAACTGCGCGATGGACTTGCGGGCGCGGGCGACGGCCGGCTTCTGGCCGGTGATGGCGGTCAGGTCGCGCACGGCGCCCTCGATGAGCTTCGAGTCGCGGGCGGCCTCGCCGACACCCATGTTCACCTTGATCTTGGTGATCGTGGGCACCTGCATGATGTTCTCGATGCCGAACTCCTCGCGCAGCTTCGCGATGATCTCCTCGCGGTAGCGCTGCTTGAGGCGCGGAACGGTGCGCTCTTCAGTCGTGGCGGTCATCAGCTGTCCTCACCCGTCGCCTCGGCGTCGCCCTTGTCGGCGGCCTTCTTCTCGGGCTTCTTCTCGTCATCCTTGAGCTTCTTGACGTTGCTCACGTGGATGGGAGCCTCCATGGTCTGCACGCCGCCTTCCTTGGCGCCGCGCGGGCCCTGGTTGGTGACCTTGGAGTGCTTCTTGATCATGTTGACGCCCTCGACCACCACGCGCTCGTCACGCGGGTAGGCGGCGATGATCCGGCCCTTGGCGCCCTTGTCCTTGCCGGCGATGACCTGGACGAGGTCGCCCTTCTTCACGTGCAGCTTCGGCATCACAGCACCTCCGGCGCGAGCGAGATGATGCGCATGAACTTCTTGTCGCGCAGTTCACGGCCCACCGGGCCGAAGATGCGGGTGCCCCGGGGGTCGCCGCTGTCCTTGATGATGACGGCGGCGTTCTCGTCGAAGCGGATGTAGGAGCCGTCGGGGCGGCGGCGCTCCTTCACGGTGCGCACCACGACAGCCTTGACAACGTCGCCTTTCTTAACGCCTCCGCCGGGAATGGCGTCCTTCACCGTGCCCACGATGATGTCGCCGATTCCCGCGTAGCGCCGACCCGAGCCACCGAGCACGCGGATGCAAAGGATCTCCTTGGCACCCGTGTTGTCGGCGACCTTGAGCCGCGACTCCTGCTGGATCACGTCTACTCCTGTGTGTCGTGCCGGTTCTCACCCTCGCGGTGAGCCTGGCCGAACCTGATGTGGTCTTTTTCCCTCGGCGACAGCCGTACGACCGCCGCCGCGGGCGGACGGGACCGATGGTCGGCCCCGCCCCTTGGACGCCATCATGGGGGGCGGTCTCCCACCCCCCACGAGGCGCGTCTGTGGTGTTACTTGGCCTTCTCGAGGATCTCGACGACCCGCCACCGCTTGGTGGCCGAGAGCGGCCGGGTCTCCATCAGGAGGACGCGGTCGCCGACGCCGCAGGCGTTCTGCTCGTCGTGGGCCTTGTACTTGGTCGTACGGCGGATGACCTTGCCGTACAGCGGGTGCTTGACGCGGTCCTCGACGGCGACGACGACGGTCTTGTCCATCTTGTCGCTGACGACCAGGCCCTCACGGGTCTTGCGGTAGTTCCGCTGCGTCTCGGTGGTCGGGGTCTCGGTTGCTTCAGACATCGCTCGGCTCCTTCTCGACCGTGACGATTCCGAGCTCGCGCTCGCGCATCACGGTGTAGATGCGGGCGATCTCGCGGCGGACGGCGCGCAGCCGCCCGTGGCTCTCCAGCTGACCCGTCGCCGCCTGGAAGCGGAGGTTGAACAGCTCCTCCTTGGCTTCCTTCAGCTTCTGGACCAGCACCTCCTGGTCCTCGACACGCAGCTCCGCGGCGGTCAGACCCTTAGCCATCACGCCTCACCCACTTCACGCTTGACGAAACGGCACTTCATGGGGAGCTTGTGCATCGCGCGCCGCATGGCCTCGCGGGCCACGGGCTCGGCGACACCGGACAGCTCGAACATGACACGGCCGGGCTTGACATTGGCGATCCACCACTCCGGAGAGCCCTTACCGGAACCCATACGGGTCTCGGCCGGCTTCTTCGTCAGGGGGCGGTCCGGGAAGATGTTGATCCACACCTTGCCGCCACGGCGGATGTGCCGGGTCATGGCGATACGCGCGGCCTCGATCTGGCGGTTGGTCACGTAGGAGTGCTCAAGCGCCTGAATGCCGAACTCGCCGAAGACGACCCGGGTGCCGCCCTTGGCGGCGCCGCTGCGGTCGGGCCGGTGCTGCTTACGGTGCTTGACCCTGCGCGGGATCAGCATGGTCAGCTCCCTTCAGCACCCGGCTGCTCCGCCGGGCCGGTCTCGGGGGCGGCCTGCGCGGCCGCCTCGGTCCTGGGTGCACGGTCGTTACGGCCTGCGCCGCCACGACGGGGACGGTCGCCGCCACGACGCGGACGCTCGCCCGCGCCACCGCGACGGTCGTCACGCTCGCGACGCTGGCCCGCGCGGGCGCCGGCCGCGGCCGCCTCCCGCTCGGAACGGCTGGTCGGGGCCTCGCCCTTGTAGATCCACACCTTCACGCCGATGCGGCCGAAGGTGGTGCGGGCCTCGTAGAAGCCGAAGTCCACGTCCGCACGGAGCGTGTGCAGGGGCACGCGGCCCTCGCGGTAGAACTCCGAGCGCGACATCTCGGCGCCGCCCAGACGGCCGGAGCACTGGACACGGATGCCCTTGGCCCCGCTCTTCATGGCGGACTGCATGGCCTTGCGCATGGCCCGGCGGAACGAGACGCGGCTGGACAGCTGCTCGGCCACGCCCTGCGCGACGAGCTGCGCGTCGATCTCGGGGTTCTTCACCTCGAGGATGTTCAGCTGGACCTGCTTCTTGGTCAGCTTCTCCAGGTCGCCGCGGATGCGGTCGGCCTCGGCGCCGCGACGGCCGATGACGATGCCCGGCCGGGCGGTGTGGATGTCGACCTGGACGCGGTCGGTCGTGCGCTCGATCTCGACCTTGGAGATGCCGGCCCGCTCCATGCCCTTCTGCAGCATGCGACGGATCGCCACGTCCTCGGCGACGTACGACTTGTACAGCTTGTCGGCGTACCACCGGCTCTTGAAGTCGGTCGTGATGCCGAGGCGGAACCCGTGCGGGTTAACCTTCTGGCCCACTAGCGGGTCCTTCCCTTCGGCTCGCGGGACTCCACGATCACAGTGATGTGGCTGGTCCGCTTGTTGATCCGATAGGCACGACCCTGGGCACGCGGGCGGAAGCGCTTGAGCGTCGGGCCCTCGTCGACCCACGCCCGGCTCACGAAGAGCGTGTCCCGGTCGAGCTTGAAGTTGTGCTCAGCGTTCGCGATCGCGCTCGAGAGCACCTTGTAAACGGTCTCGCTCGCCGCCTGGGGAGCGAACTGCAGCACGGCCTGCGCCTCCGAAGCGGGCAGCCCGCGAATGAGGTCCACCACGCGGCGGGCCTTCCGGGGCGTGTGGCGCGCGTACCGCGCCTGTGCCCTGGCTTCCATCGCTTTCTCCTCTAACTGCTGGCTTGAAGGCGCTTACCGCCGGCTGCGGCGGTCTTCCTTGACGTGGCTGCGGAACGTCCGCGTGGGGGCGAACTCACCGAGCTTGTGACCGATCATCGACTCGGTGATGAACACCGGGACGTGCTTGCGGCCGTCGTGCACGGCGATCGTGTGGCCGATCATGTCGGGCACGATCATGGAGCGCCGCGACCACGTCTTGATGACGTTCTTGGTGCCCTTCTCGTTCTGGGCGTCCACCTTCTTCTGAAGGTGATCGTCCACGAAGGGACCCTTCTTAAGACTACGTGGCATTTCGGCTGCTCCTACCGCTTCTTCCTCTTGCTCCGACGACGGATGATCAGCCGGTCGCTGGGCTTGTTCGGCTGCCGGGTGCGGCCCTCGGGCTTGCCCTTCGGGTTCACCGGGTGGCGACCACCGGAGGTCTTGCCCTCACCACCGCCGTGCGGGTGGTCGACCGGGTTCATGGCGACACCGCGGACCGTGGGGCGCTTGCCCTTCCAGCGGTTGCGGCCGGCCTTGCCGATGCTGATGTTGGCCTGCTCGGCGTTGCCCACCTGGCCCACCGAGGCCCGGCAGCGCACGTCGACCTGACGCATTTCTCCGGACGGCATACGCAGCGTGGCGTACATGCCCTCCTTGGCGAGCAGCTGGATCTGCGCGCCGGCGCTACGGCCGAGCTTGGCGCCGCCACCGGGACGCAACTCCACCGCGTGGATGAAGGTACCGGTCGGGATGTTGCGCAGCGGCAGGCAGTTGCCCGGCTTGATGTCGGCCGTGGGGCCGTTCTCGACCTGGTCCCCCTGCTTGAGGCCGACCGGGGCGAGGATGTAGCGCTTCTCGCCGTCGGCGTAGTGCAGCAGCGCGATGCGGGAGGTGCGGTTCGGGTCGTACTCGATGTGCGCGACCTTGGCCGGGATCCCGTCCTTGTCGTGGCGGCGGAAGTCGATGATCCGGTAGGCGCGCTTGTGCCCGCCTCCCTGGTGCCGGGCGGTCACCCGGCCGTGGACGTTACGGCCGCCCTTGCTGTGCAGTGGGGCAAGCAGCGACTTCTCCGGGGTGCTGCGCGTGATCTCGGCGAAGTCCGAGACGCTCGCGCCGCGCCGACCCGGAGTCGTCGGCTTGTACTTACGGATGCCCATCTTTTTCGTTCATCCTTCGTCGGTTCGTACCGGTCGGGGTCCGCCTCACGGCGGTCCCCCCGGTGCTTTCTTCCTCGGGGCCGGTCCCTCGCTCGGTGGCGAGGGGCCCCTCTCCCCGCTGCGGCAGGTGCTAGCCGATCTGACCGAAGATGTCGATCCGCTCGCCCTCGGCCAGGCTCACGATCGCGCGCTTGGTGTCCGGGCGCTGGCCGTAGCCGTGCCGGGTCCGCTTGCGCTTGCCCTGACGGTTGATCGTGTTCACGCCGGTCACCTTGACGCCGAAGATCTGCTCGACGGCGATCTTCACCTGCGTCTTGTTGGCACCCTTGCGCACCAGGAACGTGTACTTGTTGTGCTCATCGATCAGGCCGTAGCTCTTCTCGGAGACGATCGGCTTGAGGATGATGTCGCGCGGGTCGGCGATCTTCTGCATCAGGCCTCTTCCTTCCCGCTGTTCGCCAGCCGGGCCACGACCTGGTCGTAGGCCTCACGGGTGAAGACCACGTCGTCGTGGCAGAGCACGTCGTAGGTGTTCAGCTGTCCCGCGTCCAGCAGGTGGACCTCGGGCGCGTTGCGCAGGCTCAGCCAGGTGAGCTCGTCGTTCTCGTCGACCACGACGAGCACGCTGCGGGCCTGCGTGATCTTGCGCAGCGCCTCCAGGGCGGCCTTGGTCTTGGGCGTGTCACCCGTGACCAGGCTGCTCACCACGTGGACGCGGCCGCCGCCGGCGCGGTCGGACAGCGCGCCCTTCAGGGCCGCCGCCTTCATCTTCTTGGGCGTCCGCTGCGCGTACGAGCGCGGCTGCGGGCCGTGGACGGTGCCACCGCCGGCGAACTGCGGAGCGCGGGTCGAACCCTGGCGGGCGCGACCGGTGCCCTTCTGCCGGTACGGCTTCTTGCCGCCGCCGGAGACGTCACCGCGGGTCTTGGTGGCGTGGGTGCCCTGCCGGCGAGCGGCGAGCTGGGCGACGACCACCTGGTGGATCAGCGGGACGTTGACCTTGGTCCCGAAGACCTCCTCGGGGAGGTCCACGGTCCCCGTCTTGGCGCCGCTGGCGTCGAGGACGTCAATGGTCGTGGTCACTTCGCAGCAACCCCCTTCTTGGCAGCGGTGCGGAGGAGGACCAGGCTGCCGTTGGCACCGGGGATCGCACCCTTGATCAGGATGAGGCCCTTCTCGGCGTCCACGGCGTGCACCTTGAGGCTCTGGACCGTCGTGCGGACGTTGCCCATCCGGCCGGCCATGCGCAGGCCCTTGAAGACGCGGCCCGGGGTGGCGCAGCCACCGATGGAACCCGGGGAGCGGTGCTTGCGCTGGGTACCGTGCGAAGCGCCCAGACCACGGAAGTTGTGGCGCTTCATGACACCGGCGTAGCCCTTGCCCTTGCTCTTGCCCGTGACGTCGACGTACTGGCCGGCCTCGAAGGTGTCGGCGAGGATCTCCTGGCCGATCGTGTACTCGGAGGCGTCGTCGGTGCGAATCTCGGCGAAGTAGCGGCGCGGGGTGATGTCGTGCTTGCGCAGGTAGTCGCCCAGGGGCTTGTTCACCTTGCGCGGGTCGATCTGCCCGTAGCCGAGCTGAACGGCGGAGTAGCCGTCCTTCTCCGGAGTGCGGACCCGGGTCACCACGCACGGACCGGCCTCGACGACGGTGACCGGGATCACCCGGTTCGCCTCATCGAAGACCTGGGTCATGCCGAGCTTCTTGCCCAGGACGCCCTTGATCTGCTTAGCCATGTCAGTGCGTTCCTTAGAGCTTGATCGAGATGTCCACGCCGGCGGGAAGGTCGAGACGCATGAGCGAGTCGACCGTCTTCGGCGTCGGGTCGATGATGTCAATCAGCCGCTTGTGCGTACGCATCTCAAAGTGCTCGCGGCTGTCCTTGTACTTGTGCGGCGACCGGATGACGCAGTACACGTTCTTCTCGGTCGGCAGCGGCACCGGGCCAGCGACCTTGGCGCCGGTCCGCGTCACCGTCTCGACGATCTTCTTGGCCGAGCTGTCGATGACCTCGTGGTCATACGCCTTAAGCCGGATGCGGATCTTCTGTCCCGCCATAATGGCCTCGGTGTCCTTCGCTGTCGTCCTATAAAGCATCGCGCGGCCTGTTGCCGCAGGTCTGTTTCCACATGACCGACGCCCGGATCCTGTCCGGTGTTCCGTGATCTGGCAGTGGCTTCGGTCGAAGTGCGGCCGAAAGCACTGCGAGATCACGGTCTCGTCGTCCGTGGGGGACCGTCTCCGGCCCCTGCGTGGTGCGGCGGCCAGGCCCTTGTGGACCCGACCGCCGCCCAGCGGTGCTGCTACTTGATGACCTTCGTGACGCGACCGGCGCCGACGGTGCGGCCACCCTCGCGGATCGCGAACTTCAGGCCCTCTTCCATGGCGACCGGCTGGATGAGCTGGACGGTCATCTCGGTGTTGTCACCGGGCATGACCATCTCGGTGCCCTCCGGCAGGTTCACCACGCCCGTCACGTCAGTCGTACGGAAGTAGAACTGAGGACGGTAGTTGTTGAAGAACGGCGTGTGGCGGCCGCCCTCGTCCTTGGACAGGATGTAGACCTGCGCCTCGAACTCGGTGTGCGGGGTGGTCGTGCCCGGCTTGATGACACACTGACCGCGCTCGACCTCCTCGCGCTTGATGCCGCGCAGGAGCAGACCGACGTTGTCACCGGCCTGGCCCTCGTCGAGGAGCTTGCGGAACATCTCGACGCCGGTGACGGTCGTCGTGGTGCTCTTCTCCTTGATGCCGATGATGTCGACGGTCTCGTTGACCTTGACGACACCGCGCTCGATACGGCCGGTGACGACGGTGCCGCGACCGGTGATCGAGAACACGTCCTCGATCGGCATGAGGAACGGCTTGTCGGTGTCACGAACCGGCTCGGGGACGTTCTCGTCCACGGCGTTCATGAGCTCGATGATGGAGTCGCCCCACTTCTCGTCGCCCTCGAGCGCCTTGAGCGCCGATACGCGCACGACCGGCAGGTCGTCGCCCGGGAACTCCTGGGCGGACAGCAGCTCGCGGACCTCGAGCTCGACGAGCTCCAGGATCTCCTCGTCGTCGACCATGTCGGCCTTGTTGAGGGCCACGACGATGTAGGGAACGCCGACCTGGCGGGCCAGGAGGACGTGCTCCTTCGTCTGCGGCATCGGGCCGTCGGTCGCCGCGACCACCAGGATCGCGCCGTCCATCTGGGCGGCACCGGTGATCATGTTCTTCACGTAGTCGGCGTGACCGGGGCAGTCCACGTGAGCGTAGTGGCGCTTCTCGGTCTGGTACTCGACGTGCGCGATGGAGATGGTGATTCCGCGAGCCTTCTCCTCGGGCGCCTTGTCGATCTTGTCGAACGGGGTCGCCTCGTTGAGCTGCGGGAAACGGTCGTGAAGCACCTTGGTGATCGCCGCGGTCAGAGTGGTCTTGCCGTGGTCGATGTGCCCAATGGTGCCGATGTTCACGTGCGGCTTGTTCCGCTCGAACTTGGCCTTGGCCACTGATCTGTCTCCTTAGAGATTCTGACTTGACTTGCGTCTTCTACCCTCAGGCTGTGCACGGCGGAGGCACTCCCCCGCCGTGCACCGAGCGGAACTATTCGCCCCGAGCCTTCGCGACGATCTCCTTGGCGATGCCCGGGGGCACCTCCGCGTAGGAGTCGAACTGCATGCTGTAGCTCGCCCGCCCCTGAGTGCGGCTGCGCAGGTCACCCACGTAGCCGAACATCTCGGAGAGCGGAACGAGCGCCCTGATGACGCGGGCGCCGGACCGTTCGTCCATTGCCTGGATCTGTCCGCGACGACCGTTCAGGTCGCCGATGACGTCTCCCATGTAGTCCTCGGGCGTGGTGACCTCGACGGCCATCATCGGCTCGAGGAGTACGGCGTCTGCCTTGCGCGCGGCCTCCTTGAAGGCCATCGAGCCGGCAATCTTGAAGGCCATTTCCGACGAGTCGACCTCGTGGAAGGCGCCGTCCTGAAGCGTGACCTTGACGCCGACCATCGGGTAGCCGGCGAGCACACCGAACTCGGCCGCCTCCTGCGCGCCCGCGTCCACCGACGGGATGTACTCCCGCGGGATGCGGCCACCGGTGACCTTGTTCTCGAACTCGTAACCGTCGTTGCCCTCGCCCAGCGGCTCCAGGTCGATGATCACGCGCGCGAACTGGCCGGAACCACCGGTCTGCTTCTTGTGCGTGTACTCGACCTTCTCCACCTTGCGGCGGATGGTCTCGCGGTAGGCGACCTGCGGGCGGCCGACGTTCGCCTCGACCTTGAACTCGCGGCGCATCCGGTCGACGAGGATCTCCAGGTGGAGCTCGCCCATGCCCCAGATGACCGTCTGGCCGGTCTCCTCGTCACGGCGGACCTGGAAGGACGGGTCCTCCTCGGCCAGCCGCTGGATCGCGGTGCCCAGCTTCTCCTGGTCGCCCTTGGTCTTGGGCTCGATGGCCACGTTGATGACCGGCGCCGGGAAGGTCATCGACTCGAGGACGACCTGCTTGACCGGGTCCGAGAGGGTGTCACCGGTGGTGGTGTCCTTCAGGCCCATGACGGCCACGATCTGACCAGCGGTCGCGGTCGGGCGCTCCTCGCGCTTGTTCGCGTGCATCTGGTAGATCTTGCCGATCCGCTCCTTCTTGCCCTTGACCGAGTTCACCACGGTGGTGCCGGCCTCGAGCGTTCCGGAGTAGACGCGGATGTAGGTCAGCTTGCCCAGGTGCGGGTCGCTCATGATCTTGAACGCCAGGGCGGCGAACGGCTCGTTCGGGTCCGCGTGACGCTCGACGATCTCCTCCTCGTTGCCCACCGCGTGGCCCTTGAAGGCCGGGATGTCGGTGGGAGCCGGGAGGTAGGCGACGATCGCGTCGAGCAGGGGCTGCACGCCCTTGTTCTTGAACGCGGTGCCGCACAGGACCGGGTTGATCGCGCCGCTGATGGTCGCCCGGCGGATGGCCGCGACGAGCTGCTCCTCGCTGGGCTCGACGCCCTCCAGGAAGAGCTCCATGAGCTCGTCGTCGTTCTCGGCGACGGTCTCGACCAGCTTGTCGCGCCACTCACGGGCCGCTTCGGCGTGGTCGGCCGGGATGTCGACGGTGTCGTACATCTCGCCCTTGGCCGCCTCGGCGCTCCAGAGCAGGCCCTTCATCTTCACCAGGTCGATGACGCCCTTGAAATCGGCCTCGACGCCCCAGGGAAGCTGGATGACCGCCGGGGTGGAGCCCAGCCGGTTGATCATCATGTCGACACAGCGGTGGAACTCCGCGCCGACCCGGTCCATCTTGTTGACGAAGCAGATGCGGGGCACGCCGTAGCGGTCGGCCTGGCGCCAGACCGTCTCCGACTGCGGCTCCACGCCCGCGACACCGTCGAACACCGCGACCGCGCCGTCGAGAACACGCAGCGACCGCTCGACCTCGATGGTGAAGTCCACGTGTCCGGGCGTGTCGATGATGTTGATCGTGTGATCAAGCCAGCTACAGGTGGTCGCGGCGGACGTGATCGTGATGCCGCGCTCCTGCTCCTGCTCCATCCAGTCCATGGTGGCAGCGCCCTCGTGGACCTCACCGATCTTGTAGTTGATGCCGGTGTAGAACAGGATGCGCTCAGTCGTCGTGGTCTTGCCCGCGTCGATATGGGCCATGATCCCGATGTTGCGGACCCTGGCCAGGTCAAGAGCGGTCGTGGTGGCCACTTCTTCGCGTCCTTAACTCGTCGTCGGTGCTCACTACCAGCGGTAGTGGGCGAAGGCCTTGTTGGACTCGGCCATCTTGTGCGTGTCCTCGCGCCGCTTGACGCTGGCGCCGAGGCCGTTGCTCGCGTCGAGCAGCTCGTTCATGAGCCGCTCGGTCATGGTCTTCTCGCGGCGCGCCCGGGAGTACTGGACGATCCACCGCAGGGCCAGCGTGGTGCTGCGCGAGGCCTTGACCTCGACAGGCACCTGGTAGGTGGCGCCACCGACGCGGCGGCTCTTCACCTCGAGCGTCGGACGGACGTTGTCGAGAGCACGCTTGAGGGTGACGACCGGGTCGTTGCCGGTCTTGTCCTTGCAGCCCTCGAGGGCGCCGTAGACGATCGACTGCGCGAGGGAGCGCTTGCCGTCCAGGAGAACCTTGTTGATGAGCGCGGTGACCAGCGGCGAGTTGTGCACCGGGTCAGCGACCAGCTGGCGGCGGCCAGGGGAACCCTTGCGCGGCATGTCAGCTCTTCTCCTTCTTAGCGCCGTAACGGCTGCGGGCCTGCTTGCGGTTGCGGACGGCCTGGGTGTCCAGCGAACCACGGATGATCTTGTAGCGAACACCCGGCAGGTCCTTCACACGACCACCACGCACGAGCACCATCGAGTGCTCCTGGAGGTTGTGGCCCACCCCAGGGATGTAAGCCGTGACCTCGATGCCGTTGGTGAGCCGAACACGGGCCACCTTGCGCAGCGCCGAGTTGGGCTTCTTGGGGGTCGTCGTGTAAACGCGGGTGCAAACGCCGCGCCGCTGCGGGCTCCCCTTGAGGGCAGGAGTCTTGGTCTTGCTGACCTTGTCCTGCCGGCCCTTTCGGACCAACTGCTGAATGGTGGGCACCGCGTCTCCGTTTCGTGCCTAGCCGGTGATACGTAGGACCCGATCGAGGTGGCGATGCCGCCTCTCCCAGGCTTGCAGGTACTGCCGGTGTCATGACCTGCTGTTTTTCCATCCCCTTCGACCCCCGCGCTCGGGCGTGTCGCGCTCTTGTCGCATCACACCCGGGCGGACCCGGTCGATCTGGAGGAATCACACGGCGCCCCCACACGCCTCCCTCGTCGGGAAGCGGCATTTGAGCGCACGCATGCGAGCCCACAGACGGGCACGAAGGTAAAGCCTACCCGCCCCCGTACAACACGTCAAAACAGAGGAGGACGCCCCGGAGGGACGTGCCCCGCTGTCTCGACGTGCCGCTGCGCCGACGGCCCACGACGGACCGCCGAAGGACTCGGCCCCCCATCATACCGTCCCCACGAGGGGCTTCTCACGGTTTCCGCACCGTCCCCGCCCTGCGTCGCGCACCCGGCCGCTCGGGTGGCCGGACAAACCGAAAGCGGCCCGGGGCGTGATGCCCCGGGCCGCTCCCGTACGTCCCCGCCGCGGCGATCGCTCACCGCGGCGACCTGTCAACGGCCGTACTGACCGAAGTCGTACTCCTCCAGCGGGACGGCCTCGCCGCTGCCGGAGCCGAAGGTGTAGTCCGCCGCCGAGCCGTCGTAGCCGCCGACCGTGTACATCGCGGCCTTGGCCTCCTCGGTCGGCTCCACCCGGATGTTGCGGTACTGGGGCATGCCCGTACCGGCCGGGATGAGCTTACCGATGATGACGTTCTCCTTGAGGCCGAGCAGCGAGTCCGACTTGGCGTGGATCGCCGCGTCGGTGAGGACTCGCGTCGTCTCCTGGAAGGACGCCGCCGACAGCCACGACTCGGTGGCCAGCGAGGCCTTGGTGATGCCCATCAGGACCGGACGGCCGGAGGCCGGCTGGCCGCCCTCCGCCACGGTCTGACGGTTCATCGCCTCGAAGCGCGGCCGCTCGACCAGCTCACCGGGCAGCAGCTCGGTGTCGCCGGACTCCAGCACGTTCACGCGCTTGAGCATCTGCCGGACGATGACCTCGATGTGCTTGTCGTGGATCGACACACCCTGCGAGCGGTAGACCTGCTGCACCTCGTCCACCAGGTGGAGCTGGACGGCACGCGGGCCGAGGATCCGCAGGACCTCGTTCGGGTTGCGCGCACCGGCGACCAGGAGCTGGCCGACGTCCACGTGCTGCCCCTCGGAGACCAGCAGGCGCGACCGCATCGACACCGGGTAGGCGACCTCGTCGGAGCCGTCGTCCGGAGTGATGACGATCTTGCGGGTCTTGTCGGTCTCGTCGATCCGGACCCGGCCGGCGACCTCGCTGATCGGGGCCACACCCTTGGGGATGCGGGCCTCGAACAGCTCCTGGACACGCGGCAGACCGTGGGTGATGTCGGCGCCCGCCACACCACCGGTGTGGAAGGTACGCATGGTCAGCTGGGTGCCGGGCTCACCGATCGACTGGGCCGCGATGATGCCGACGGCCTCGCCGACGTCCACGAGCTTGCCGGTGGCCAGCGAACGGCCGTAGCAGGTCGCGCAGACACCGATCTTGGCCTCGCAGACGAGCGTGCTGCGGGTCCTGACCGTCTCGATGCCGGCGTTGACCAGCGCCGTCACCACGTCGTCGTTGATGTCGACGCCCGCCGAGGCGATGAGCTTGCCGTCCACCTCGACGTCCTCGGCCAGGATGCGGCCGTGCACGTTGCTCTCGGCGTTCTCGGCCTTGACCAGGTTGCCCTGGGAGTCGCGCTCGCCGACGTGCAGCGGGACGGCCCGGTCGGTGCCGCAGTCGATCTCGCGCACGATGACGTCCTGCGCGACGTCGACCAGACGACGGGTCAGGTAACCCGAGTCGGCGGTCCGCAGGGCGGTGTCCGCCAGACCCTTCCGCTGACCGTGGGTCGAGATGAAGTACTCCAGCACCGACAGGCCCTCGCGGAAGGAGGACTTGATCGGCCGCGGGATCGTCTCACCCTTGGTGTTGGACACCAGGCCGCGGATGCCGGCGATCTGCCGGACCTGCATGCGGTTACCGCGGGCGCCCGAGTTGACCATCATCCAGACCGGGTTGGTCGCCGGGAACGCGTTGACCATGTCGGTCTCGACGTCCGCCGTCGCGTGGGTCCAGATCTCGATGAGCTCCTGACGGCGCTCCTCGTCGGTGATCAGACCACGGTCGTACTCCCGCTGGACCTTGTCGGCCCGCCTCTCGTACGACTCCATGATCTCGGCCTTGTTCGGCGGCGCCACGACGTCCTCGATGGAGATCGTGACACCGGCGCGGGTCGCCCAGTAGAAACCGGCGTCCTTCAGCGAGTCGAGCGCGTTGGCCACCTCCACCTTCGGGTACCGCTCGGCCAGCTCGTTGACGATCGCCGAGAGCTGCTTCTTGCCGACCTGGTAGTTCACGAAGGGGTAGTTGGCGGGCAGCGTCTGGTTGAACAGGCACCGGCCCAGCGTGGTCTCCAGCCGGATCGGGTCGCCGGACTCCCAGCCCTCGGGGGCCTCCCAGCCGCGCGGCGGCGGGACGTCCTTGAGCCGCACCTGGATCTTGGCCTGGATGTCCAGCTCGTGGCGGTCGAAGGCCATGAGGGCCTCCGACACCGTGGCGAACACCCGGCCCTCGCCGAGGCCACCCTCCTTCTGGGTGGTCAGCCAGTACAGACCGATGACCATGTCCTGGGTGGGCATCGTCACCGGCTTGCCGTCCGCCGGCTTGAGGATGTTGTTGGTGGACAGCATCAGGATCCGGGCCTCGGCCTGGGCCTCGGCCGACAGCGGCAGGTGCACCGCCATCTGGTCGCCGTCGAAGTCCGCGTTGAACGCGGTGCAGACGAGCGGGTGGATCTGGATGGCCTTGCCCTCGACGAGCTGCGGCTCGAAGGCCTGGATGCCCAGGCGGTGCAGGGTGGGCGCACGGTTGAGCAGCACCGGGTGCTCGGTGATGACCTCTTCCAGCACGTCCCACACGACCGGCTTGGACCGCTCGACCATCCGCTTGGCGGACTTGATGTTCTGCGCGTGGTTGAGATCGACCAGGCGCTTCATCACGAACGGCTTGAACAGCTCCAGCGCCATCTGCTTGGGCAGGCCGCACTGGTGGAGCTTGAGCTGCGGGCCGACGACGATGACCGAACGGCCGGAGTAGTCGACGCGCTTGCCGAGCAGGTTCTGCCGGAAACGACCCTGCTTACCCTTCAGCATGTCGCTGAGGGACTTCAGCGGACGGTTGCCGGGGCCCGTGACCGGGCGGCCGCGGCGGCCGTTGTCGAACAGGGCGTCGACGGCCTCCTGGAGCATCCGCTTCTCGTTGTTCACGATGATCTCGGGCGCGCCGAGGTCGAGCAGACGCTTGAGGCGGTTGTTCCGGTTGATGACCCGGCGGTACAGGTCGTTCAGGTCCGAGGTGGCGAAGCGGCCACCGTCGAGCTGGACCATCGGCCGCAGGTCCGGCGGGATCACCGGGATGCAGTCGAGGACCATGCCGCTCGGCGAGTTGCGGGTGTTGAGGAACGCCGCGACGACCTTGAGCCGCTTGAGGGCGCGGGCCTTCTTCTGGCCCTTGCCGCTGCGGATGGTCTCCCGCAGGTTCTCCGCCTCGGCCTCCAGGTCGAAGCTGGCCAGCCGCTCCTGGATGGCCTGGGCGCCCATGCCGCCGCGGAAGTAGCGGCCGAACCGGTCGCGCATCTCGCGGTAGAGCAGCTCGTCGCCCTCCAGGTCCTGGACCTTGAGGTTCTTGAAGCGGCTCCAGACCTCCTCGAGGCGGTCCAGCTCGCGCTGGGCCCGGTCGCGGAGCTGGCGCATCTCGCGGTCGGCGCCTTCACGCACCTTGCGGCGGGCGTCGCCCTTGGCGCCGGTGGCCTCCAGCTCGGCCAGGTCGGCCTCGAGCTTCTTCTGGCGGGCCTCGATGTCGGCGTCACGGCGCTGCTCGATGTGCTGCCGCTCGACGGAGATCTTCGCCTCCAGCGACGGCAGGTCGCGGTCACGCATCTCGGTGTCGACATGCGTGATCATGTACGCCGCGAAGTAGATGACCTTCTCCAGGTCCTTCGGGGCCAGGTCGAGCAGGTAACCGAGGCGCGACGGGACGCCCTTGAAGTACCAGATGTGGGTGACCGGAGCGGCCAGCTCGATGTGGCCCATCCGCTCGCGGCGCACCTTGGCGCGCGTGACCTCGACGCCACAGCGCTCACAGATGATGCCCTTGAAGCGGACGCGCTTGTACTTGCCGCAGTAGCACTCCCAGTCCCGGGTCGGACCGAAGATCTTCTCGCAGAAGAGCCCGTCCTTCTCCGGCTTGAGGGTCCGGTAGTTGATGGTCTCCGGCTTCTTCACCTCGCCGTGCGACCACTGCCTGATGTCGTCGGCGGTCGCGAGGCCGATGCGCAGCTCGTCGAAGAAGTTGACGTCGAGCACTAGATAATCCCCTTTTGAATCAGACCTCGTCGACGGTCATCGCGCCCTCGTGGGGACGCCGGGACAGGTCGATGCCGAGCTCCTCCGCCGCGCGGAAGACGTCCTCGTCGGTGTCCCTCATCTCGATCGACATGCCGTCGCTGGAGAGAACCTCGACGTTCAGACAGAGCGACTGCATCTCCTTGATGAGGACCTTGAAGGACTCGGGAATGCCCGCCTCGGGGATGTTCTCGCCCTTGACGATGGCCTCGTAGACCTTCACTCGGCCCAGGACGTCGTCGGACTTGATCGTCAGCAGCTCCTGCAGCGCGTAGGCCGCGCCGTAGGCCTCCAGAGCCCACACCTCCATCTCGCCGAAGCGCTGGCCGCCGAACTGCGCCTTACCACCCAGCGGCTGCTGGGTGATCATCGAGTACGGACCGGTCGAGCGCGCGTGGATCTTGTCGTCGACCAGGTGCAGCAGCTTCAGGATGTAGATGTAGCCCACCGCGATCGGGTAGGGGAACGGCTCGCCGGAGCGGCCGTCGAACAGCCGCGCCTTGCCACTGGGCATCACGATCCGGTTTCCGTCGCGATTGACGAGGGTGCTGCCCAGAAGACCGATGATCTCCTGTTCGCCGGCGCCGTCGAACACCGGGGTGGCGACGTTGGTCCAGGGCTCGACCCTGTCCATGTCCTTCTCGCGCAGGCGCTCGGCCCACTCCTCCTCGACCCCGGTGATGTCCCAGCCCTGGGCGGCGATCCACCCGAGATGTGTCTCCAGCACCTGGCCGACGTTCATCCGGCCGGGCACGCCCAGCGGGTTGAGG
>NZ_MWJN01000108.1:0-31008 GCF_002027145.1 Microbispora sp. GKU 823
GCGAAGCGCGAGAGGTTGTTGACGCACAGGACCACGTCGTCGCCCTCCTCCCGCAGGAAGGCCAGCACGCTCGGGTTGGCGACCACAGCTCGTTGTAGCTGCCGGTGCCGAAGATCGGCACGACATGAGCGCCACGGCTCCGCAGAGCGGTGCTCGTGGCGAGGCGAGGAGGACGATGAAGGACCCCGCCCCCGAACCCGCGGACCCCTCCGTCCCCCGATCATCCCCGGAACGTCCCCAACCCCCGGCAGCCCGATGCTTCCCCCCGCACCCCGCGACCGCCACGAGCGGCCCGAAGGTCGTCGCGCTCGGCGGCGGCCACGGCCTGTACGCCTCCTTGTCGGCCCTCAGGACCGTCACGGACGACCTGACCGCCGTGGTGACGGTCGCCGACGACGGCGGCTCCAGCGGGCGTCTCAGGCGCGAGCTGGGGGTTCTGCCGCCCGGTGACCTGCGGATGGCGCTCGCGGCCCTGTGCGGCGACGACGAGTGGGGCCAGACCTGGAGCGAGGTCGTCCAGCACCGTTTCAGAAGCGAGGGCGAACTGCACGGCCACGCCGTCGGCAACCTCCTCATCGTCGCGCTCTGGGAGCTGCTGGAGGACCCCGTCGTCGGCCTGGAGTGGGTGGGCCGGCTGCTCGGCGCGCACGGCCGGGTGCTGCCCATGGCCTCGGTGCCACTCGACATCCAGGCGGAGGTCGAGCTGGACGGGACGATCACGACGGTGCGCGGGCAGGTCGCCTGCGCGCTGACGCCCGGGCGGGTGCGCTCGATCTCGCTGCTGCCGTCCGACCCGCCCGCCTGCCCCCAGGCGATCGAGGCGATCGAGGCGGCCGACTGGGTGGTGTTCGGGCCGGGGTCCTGGTTCACCAGCGTGCTGCCGCACCTGAAGGTGCCCGAGCTCGCCCGGGCGCTGCACGAGACGAGCGCCAGGCGGCTGGTGATCCTCAACCTCGCGCCGCAGGCGGGGGAGACCGACGGCTTCTCGCCGGAACGGCACCTGGAGGTGCTCAGGGAGCACGCCCCCGCACTGGTCGTCGACGCGGTGATCGCGGACGGCGGTGTGGTCGCCGACCCGAGGGCGCTGGAGAAGGCGGCCTGGTCGATGGGCGGCCGAGTCGTTTTGGCCGATGTGGCCGCCTCTGACGGATCTGCGCGGCACGACGGACCACGTCTTGCCGCTGTCCTGGATGAGATTTTCCGTGAGAAGCGGTGATTGCGTGCTCCCAAGGTGCGAGAGACTGACGGGCAGAGTCTGTCTGGGGGAGGACACGAGCTGATGGCCATGACGGGTGTGGTGAAAGACGAGCTGAGCCGCCTTCCGGTGCTCAAGCCCTGCTGCCGCAAGGCGGAGGTCTCGACGCTGCTGCGGTTCGCCAGCGGGCTGCACCTGGTGGGCGGGCGCATCGTGATCGAGGCCGAGCTCGACACCAACGCCACCGCCCGCAGGCTGATCAAGGACATCGGCGAGGTCTTCGGCCACAAGGCGGAGGTGCTGGTCCTGGCCCCCGCGGGACTGCGCAAGGGCTCGCGCTACGTCGTGCGCGTCTACAAGGACGGCGAGGCGCTGGCCCGGCAGACCGGCCTGATCGACAACCACGGGCGTCCCGTGCGGGGGCTGCCCCGGCAGGTCGTCTCCGGGGCCACCTGCGACGCCGAGGCGGCCTGGCGGGGCGCGTTCCTCGCGCACGGCTCGCTGACCGAGCCCGGCCGGTCGATGTCGCTGGAGGTGACCTGCCCCGGGCCGGAGGCGGCGCTGGCCCTGGTGGGCTCGGCCCGGCGGCTGAAGATCCATGCCAAGGCCCGCGAGGTGCGCGGCGTCGACCGCGTGGTCGTGCGCGACGGCGACGCGATCAGCGCGCTGCTGACCCGGCTCGGCGCCCACGACAGCGTGCTGGCCTGGGAGGAGCGGCGGATGCGCCGCGAGGTGCGGGCCACCGCCAACCGCCTGGCCAACTTCGACGACGCCAACCTGCGCAGGTCGGCCAGGGCGGCCGTCGCCGCCGGCGCGCGGGTGCAGCGGGCGCTGGAGATCCTCGGCGACGACGCCCCCGAGCACCTGGTGATCGCCGGCCGGCTGCGGGTCGAGCACAAGCAGGCGTCCCTGGAGGAGCTCGGCCAGATCGCCGACCCGCCGCTGACCAAGGACGCCATCGCCGGGCGCATCCGGCGGCTGCTGGCCATGGCCGACAAGCGCGCCCAGGACCTCGGCATCGCCAACACCGAGGCCAACCTCACCGCCGACATGCTGGCGCAGTAGCGACGCCTTACGTTCCGTCCCCGGTTCCGTCCCGGTCCTGTCCCGGCCGCCGGACGGTCCGCCATGCCGCCCTCGCGCCGTCCGGTCGGGCGTCCGCGGGCGCCCGGGCGAGGGCCCCGCGGAAGGGGTGAGGCGGGGTCGTCGTCGTGCGGAAACGGCCCGCTCACCGGCTCGTCCGGCCTGACACGCCGTCAAAGCGTGGCCCGGTGGTCTACACCAATTTGGGTCCGATAAGGTCTGTCATTGAGGTTTAACACAGCCCTGGCGCCGGTACTCCGGCGCACGACGTACGAGGAGATCGGATCCGTGAGCATCCGCGTAGGCGTCAACGGCTTCGGCCGTATCGGCCGCAACTTCTGGCGCGCTGTGGCGGCCAGCGGCAAGGACATCGAGGTCGTCGCCGTCAACGACCTCACCGACAACGCCACGCTGGCCCACCTGCTGAAGTACGACAGCATCCTGGGCCGCCTGCCGTACGAGGTGAAGGCCTCGGCGGACGAGATCACCGTTGACGGCAAGGCGATCAAGGCGTTCGCCGAGCGCGACCCCGCCAAGCTGCCCTGGGGCGACCTCGGCGTGGACGTCGTCGTCGAGTCGACCGGTCTGTTCACCGACGCCACCAAGGCCAAGGTGCACGCCGACAACGGCGCGAAGAAGGTCATCATCTCCGCTCCGGCGAAGAACGAAGACGTGACGATCGTCATGGGCGTGAACCACGAGAAGTACGACCCGGCCGCTCACACGATCATCTCCAACGCCTCCTGCACCACCAACTGCCTGGCCCCGATGGCCAAGGTCATCAACGACACCTTCGGCATCGAGAAGGGTCTGATGACCACCATCCACGCCTACACGCAGGACCAGAACCTGCAGGACGGCCCGCACAAGGACCTGCGCCGCGCCCGCGCCGCCGCGCTGAACATCGTCCCGACCTCCACCGGCGCCGCCAAGGCCATCGGCCTGGTCCTGCCGGAGCTGAAGGGCAAGCTCGACGGCTACGCGCTGCGCGTGCCGATCCCGACGGGCTCGGCCACCGACCTCACGGTCGAGGTCGGCCGCGAGACCACCGTCGAGGAGGTCAACGCCGCGCTCAAGGCCGCCGCCGAGGGCCCGCTGAAGGGCTACCTCAGCTACACCGAGGACGAGATCGTCTCCAGCGACATCGTCACCGACCCGTCGTCCTGCATCTTCGACGCCGGCCTCACCAAGGTCATCGGCAACCAGGTCAAGGTCGTCGGCTGGTACGACAACGAGTGGGGCTACTCCAACCGCCTCGTGGACCTCATCGAGTACGTGGGCGCCTCCCTCTGATGATCGGAATCGACGAGCTCGACGTGAAGGGCCGGCGCGTGTTCGTGCGCGCCGACCTCAACGTCCCCCTCGACGGGGAGACGATCACCGACGACGGCCGCATCCGGGCGTCGGTGCCGACGATCAGGAAGCTGATCGAGCGCGGCGCGAAGGTCGTCGTCGCCGCCCACCTCGGCCGCCCCAAGGGCTCCGTCACGCCGAAGTACTCGCTCGCCCCGGTCTCCCGGCGGCTGGCCGAGCTGCTCGGCGAGGACGTGGCGTTCGCCACCGACGTGGTCGGCGAGTCCGCGCAGAGCGTGGTGGCGGGCCTGCAGGACGGGCAGGTCGCCCTCCTGGAGAACCTGCGCTTCGAGCCGGGTGAGGAGTCCAAGGACGACGCGGTCAGGGGCGAGTTCGCCGACAAGCTGGCCGCCCTCGCCGAGCTCTACGTCGGCGACGGCTTCGGCGCGGTGCACCGCAAGCACGCCAGCGTCTACGACCTGCCCAAGCGGCTGCCGCATGCGGCGGGCGACCTGGTCCTCGCCGAGGTCGAGGTGCTGCGCAAGCTCACCGAGGACCCGGCCAGGCCGTACGTCGTCGTGCTGGGCGGCGCGAAGGTCTCCGACAAGCTCGGCGTGATCGCGAACCTGCTGTCCAAGGTGGACCGCCTGCTCATCGGCGGCGGCATGGCCTACACGTTCCTGAAGTCCCAGGGCCACGAGGTGGGCAAGTCGCTGCTGCAGGAGGACCAGATCGACCAGGTCAAGGGCTTCCTCGACGAGGCGGCCTCCCGCGGGGTCGAGCTGGTGCTGCCGGTGGACGTGCTGGCCGCCACGGAGTTCGGCGCCGACGCGCCGTACGAGGTCGTGGACGCCACCGCGATCCCGGCCGACCGCGAGGGCCTCGACATCGGACCCCGCACCCGGGAGCTGTTCGCCTCGAAGCTGGCCGACGCCCAGACCGTGTTCTGGAACGGCCCGATGGGCGTGTTCGAGTTCGACGCGTTCTCCGGCGGCACCCGCGCGGTGGCCGAGGCGCTGGTGAGTTCCAAGGCGTTCACGGTGGTCGGTGGCGGCGACTCGGCGGCGGCCGTGCGCAGGCTCGGCCTGCCCGAGGACGGCTTCTCGCACATTTCCACCGGTGGTGGCGCGAGCCTCGAGTACCTCGAAGGCAAGACGCTGCCCGGACTCGCGGCGCTGGAGGAGTAGATGTCCCGCAAGCCGCTGTTCGCCGGCAACTGGAAGATGAACCTCAACCACCTCGAGGCCATCAACCTGGTGCAGAAGCTGGCGTTCACGCTGACCGACCGCGACTACGACAAGGCGGACGTCGCGGTCATTCCGCCGTTCACCGACCTGCGCAGCGTGCAGACGCTCGTGGACGCCGACAAGCTCCGCATCGCCTACGGCGCCCAGGACCTGTCGGCGCAGGACTCCGGCGCGTACACCGGGGAGATCTCCGGGGCCATGCTGGGCAAGCTCGGCTGCACGTACGTGCTGGTGGGCCACTCGGAGCGGCGGCAGTACCACGGCGAGGACGAGGCGCTGTGCAACGCCAAGGTCAAGGCCGCCTACCGGCACTCGCTGACGCCCATCCTGTGCGTGGGCGAGGGGCTGCCGGTGCGCCAGGAGGGCCGCCACGTCGAGCACACGCTGGCCCAGCTCGACGGCGCTCTGGAGGGTGTGCCCGCCGAGCAGGCGAAGTCCATCGTGATCGCGTACGAGCCGGTCTGGGCGATCGGCACCGGTGAGGTCGCCACTCCGAAGGACGCCCAGGAGGTGTGCGGCGCCATCAGGACGCGACTCGCCGAGCTTTACGGTGCCGATGTGGCCTCTGTTGTCCGTATCCTTTACGGTGGCTCGGTGAAGTCGGACAACGTCGCCGGCATCATGGCGGAGGCCGACATCGACGGCGCCCTCGTGGGAGGGGCCAGCCTCGACGCGGGAGAATTCGCCAAGATCTGCCGATTCGGCGAGACCGCCGGCTAGCTGAGCCGTTTGGGGGGTGCGACTTGACATCAGGACGTACCCTCAAAGAACACAATTGAATCGTCACGCCGATGGCATCGTGCACAACGCGTCGTGCACGCCCGGACATAGGAACAGGTCTACGGTGACAATCGGAATCTCCATCGCCCTCATCCTGTCGAGCGCTCTGATGGTGCTGCTCGTCCTGCTCCACAAGGGCAAGGGCGGCGGCCTGTCCGACCTGTTCGGAGGCGGGTTCTCGTCCTCCTTCGGCGGTTCGTCGGTGGTGGAGCGTAACCTGGACCGTCTCACCATCATCACCGGCATCGTCTGGTTCGTCTGCATCATCGCGCTGGGCCTGCTGCTCAAGCCGTAGCGGACGGCCTCCGGCCACGCGTGACAGAGATTCACCTCCCCCCGTCCGCGGGGCGATCGAGCAAGGAGTTCATCGGTGGGTAGTGGCAACGCGATCCGTGGCAGCCGAGTCGGCGCCGGCCCCATGGGAGAGGCCGAACGCGGCGAGGCCGCCCCCCGTGTGCGGGTCTCGTTCTGGTGTGCGAACATGCACGAGACGCGCCCGAGCTTCGCCAGCGACGCGGCCGTCCCCGAGTTCTGGGACTGCCCGCGGTGCGGGCTGCCGGCCGGGCAGGACCAGTCGAACCCGCCTGCTCCGCCGAAGAACGAGCCGTACAAGACGCACCTCGCGTACGTGAAGGAGCGCCGTAGCGACAAGGACGGCGCGCAGATCCTCGCCGAGGCGCTGGAGCGGCTGCGCTCCTCCTCCCGCCCGATCTACTGATCCGGACGACCGTGAAGGCCCTTCCCGCCCAGGCGGGGAGGGCCTTCACGTATGTGCAGGCTCCCGGCCGGCGGTGCGGTACACGGCCGCGGCGATGTGGGTGAACGAGCGGATCAGCGGGTTGGCGTCGGCGCTGTTCCAGGCCAGGACGAGGCGGCTGGGCGGCATGTCGGCCAGCGGCACCGACGTGAGCCCCTCGGGCAGCGCGTGGGCCGTCGGCGCCAGCCCGACCGTGCCGTTCCACAGAACGGCCTGCAGGCATTCGTGGACGGTGCGCACCACCGGGCCGTCCCTGAGCTCGCCGCCGGGCGTGGAGGCGTTCCAGTAGGCGCGCCAGACGGGATCGGCGCCGTCGGGCAGCCGGAACCACGGGCGGTCGGCGAGGTCGCTCAGGTGCAGGGTCTGGTGGCGGGCGAGCGGGTCGTCGGCACGCAGGACCACCCCCATGGGGTCGGAGCGCAGCAGGCGGGTGGTGATCCCGGTGTCGTCGAACGGCTCCCTGGTGAGGGCGACGTCGACGAGCCCGGCCCGGAGGCCCGTGGTCGGGTCGGTGAAGTCGGCTTCACGGACGCGGACCTGGACTCCGGGGTGACGCCGGCGGAAGGTCGCGGCGAGCCGGGATCCGGCCTGTTCGGCGCTGTCCGCGAGCGTGCCGATGGTCAGGGTGGCGGCGCCGGCCGCCGCGGCGACCCGGGCGCGCACCCGCTCGGCCTGCTCCAGCAGCGCGCGTGCCTCGTCGTAGAGCGCGGCGCCGGCGGCGGTCAGCGTGACGCCGGTGGGCGACCGGTGCAGCAGGAGGGCGCCGAGGTCGGCCTCCAGTTGCCGGACGGCGCGGCTCAGCGGCGGCTGGGTCATGTGCAGGCGCGCGGCGGCCCGCCCGAAGTGGCGCTCCTCGGCGACCGCCACGAAATAGCGCAGCGAGCGTAGGTCCATCACCGGCGACGATACCGCCACGGTATCGGGCGTGCGCAACCGGTGTTGGACGCGGCGGAGCATCCCGTAATGGACTGGAGCGGCCCGGTTGTCAGGCTCTCCGAGGAGTGAATCTCCCATGTCCGAACACATGCTTCCCGAGCCCGTCGTGCGGATCGAGGAGGTGCGGGAACTCGCCCGCGACCTGGTGGTGATCCCCAATCGCCGGGTGCAACTGGTGCCCAACATCGGCGTCATCGGCGGCACGCATTCCGTGCTGGTCGTCGAGACCGGAATGGGCCCGCGAAACGCCGAGACCGTGCTCAAGTTCGCGGCGGAGTACGCGGCGGGCCGCCGGCTCTACCTGACCACGACGCATTTCCACCCCGAGCACGCGTTCGGGGCGCAGGTGTTCGCCGGGGAGGCGACGTTCCTGGTCAACCGGGCGCAGGCCGAGGACCTGGCCGCGAAGGGCGCCGCCTACCTCGACATGTTCAGGGGGCTCGGCGAACCGGTCGCCCGGCAGCTGGAGGGCGTCGAGATCGCCACTCCGGACGTGGTCTACGACGACGCGTACGACCTCGACCTGGGCGGCCGGGTGGTGCGGCTGCGGGCCGCCGGGCGGGCGCACAGCAGGGGCGACCAGGTGATCACGGTCCCCGACGCCGGGGTGATGTTCACCGGCGATCTTGTTGAGGCCGGGCAGTTCGCCATCTTCCCGTGGTTCCCGCCGCACGACACCGACGTGTCCGGCACCCGCTGGATCACCGTGATGCGGCGGCTGGCCGACGCGTCGCCGCGGGTGGTGGTGCCCGGCCACGGCGACGTCGGCGGCCCGCAACTGCTCGCCGATGTCCGCGACTACCTCGAACTGCTGCGTGACGAGACCTGGGCGCGCCGGGACTCGGCCGTGAGCGAGGAGACGATCGTCGAGGAGGTCAGGGCGCTCATGATCGAGCGGCACCCGGAGTGGGCCGGCCGGGAATGGATCGAGAAGGGCGTCGGCTGCCTGTGCGCCGAGCACCCCGCCTGACGCGCTTTGCGGGGGAGCGCGTCACAGGCCGCATTCGTAGGCCAGCACCACCGCCTGGATCCGGTCGCGGGCCCCGAGCTTGGCCATGATCCGGGAGACGTGCGTCTTCACGGTGGCCTCGCCGACGAACAGCTCGGCGGCGATCTCGGTGTTCGACAGGCCCCGGGCGACCAGCCTCCAGACCTCGACCTCCCGCGGGGTCAGCCTGTCGGCGCCAGGAGGAAGGGCGGCCTGAGCCGGAGGACGCCGCGTGTACGCCTCGATCAACCGGCGCGTGACCGACGGAGCGAGCAGGGTGTCCCCGCGGACCGCCGTGCGCACGCCCGCCACGAGTTGCTCGTCCGGAAGGTCCTTGACGAGGAAGCCGCTGGCTCCCGCCCGCAGCGCCTCGTAGACGTACTCGTCCAGGTCGAACGTGGTCAGCATGATCACGTGGACGTCGGGCATGGCGGCGAGGATCTGGCGTGCGGCGGCGAGCCCGTCGAGGCCCGGCATGCGGATGTCCATCAGCACGACGTCCGGCCGCAGGTCACGGGCGAGCGCGACGGCCTCGTGGCCGTCCCGCGCCTGGCCGGCGACGTCGATGTCGGGCTCGGCCGACAGGATGGTGCGCAGCCCGGTCAGCACCAAGGGCTGGTCGTCGGCGAGCAGGACGCGGATCACGCTGCTTCCTCCAGAGGGAACGCGGCACGGACGCCGAAGCCGCCGCCGGGCCGGGGACCGGCCGCGAACGTGCCGCCGCAGGCGGCGCTCCGCTCGGCCATGCCGCTGAGGCCGTGCCCGGCGGAGGTGGACAGCGCCGGCCGATCGGCGGGCGGGGTGTTGCTCACGTCGACCGCCAGGGTCCGCCTCGTGCGCGTGATCCTGACGCGGACGAACGCGCCCGGAGCGTGCCGGGCCGCGTTGGTCAGTGCTTCCTGGACGATCCGGTAGGCGGCCGCGTCGACCGCACGCGGAAGCGGCGCCCCCGTGCCGGTGTCCTGGTCCACTTCCAGGGTCACCCGCAACCCGCAGCCGCTCGCTCTTTCTGCGAGCGTGGGCAGGCCGCCGAGCCCGATCGTGGCGGGGACGTCGGCGAGTGCGAGTGAGAGCAGGAGCGGGCGCAACTCGCCGAGCGCCTCGGCGAGCGTGCGGCGCAACACGGCCACGTGCTCGCCGGCCAGGTCGGGGCGAGTCTCCCAGACCCGCCGTGCGGCGGTCGCCTGAAGGACGATGACCGTCATCATGTGCCCTGCGGCGTCGTGGAGGTCCCGGGCGAGGCGGGCCCGCTGTTCGTCCAGCGCGGCGGTCGCGCTTCTCCGGGTCTCCTCCGCGACGGCGATGGTGGTCCGCGCCCGCGCGGCCAGCGCCTCGGCGCCGCCGCGCAGCACGCGGCCGCCGCCCAGCAGCCGGCGATCACCGCGACCGCCCCGGTCGCCTCCGGCGCCGTGATCAGCGCGGCGGAGCCGGCGAGGCCGAGGCCCGCGCAGCCCAGCAGGCAGAGCGCGAGCCCGGCCAGCGCCCCGCGGATCGGGCAGGCCACACCGAGAATGAACGGCGACACGACGAGGACCCCGCAGGGCGCGAGACCGTCGAAGGGATCAGGGCTCGCGGTCGCCGCCGTGTAGGCGAGCGTGACAGCCAGGCAGATCACGGCGCAGGTCAAGGGATGCCGCCTGGCCCACGCCAGTGGGGCCGCGACCCTCGCCGGCACCCCGTCCCGCCACTTCGGGACGATCAGGGCCAACCTGCCCGCGGGGCGAAGCCCGCTCCAGGTCGTCTCGGGCAGGTTCGCGGCGGCGAGCGCCTTTCGCACCTGCGTCCGCAGCTCCGCGACCTCGCGGACCGGCCGCCTGTCGCCGGTGCTCGGCGCCCGGAGCTCCCCGACCAGCGTACGCATCCGGGTCAGCAGGTCCCGGGCGATCCGTTCCAGCGCGGTGACGTCCGCCAGCCCGGTGACCGCCGCGTGCCGCCTGGTCTCGTCCAGGCCGCGGAGCAGAACGTCCAGGGCGTCGAAGACCCGCCGCCGTTCGCGGGAGAGCTCCTCCGCGATCCGCTCGTCCCGCGCCGCTCGCAGCCGTTCCGTCCCCGCGTCCAGCCGCCGGCCGAGCCGGTCGCGCGCTCCCACGACGCCGCCGACGACCGCCGGCGCCAGCACCAGCGACGCCACGAGGAACGTGTCGGCCGAGGCGCGTGAGTACCCCTGCGAGGGCCCCAGATACTGGGCGGTCGCCACCCCGGCCGTGGCCAGCGCCAGGCCCGCGACGAGCGGCCACGTCGACGCGTACGCGCCGAGCGAGTACGTGGCGACCATGATGGCGAGAAACGCCGGAGCCGTGCTGGCCTGCGGGGAGGCGACGACCTCGGTCACGGTGACCACGGTCACGACGGCGACCGCCGTCGCCGGACGGCGACGCCGGTGGGCGAGGGCCAGCAGCCCGCCCGCGGCGACCACCGCGCCCACCCGGCCGCTGAGGGTCGCCGGCCCGTCCAGGGCGGCCGCCGCGGCCATGACCAGCGCGAGCGCGGCCGCGAGCAGCAGATCGCCGCTGACGGCCGTACCCCATCGGGATGGCGGGAAGAGCTGGTCCATCGCCCGAAGATTAGGCCCCGTCCGCTTCCGTGTCGTCCCACCACGGGCGGACTCCTGGCTCATGCGGCGGGCGGACGGGATTTCCCCGCGCGGCCGGACGACCGGCGGCCTGCCGGTTCCTAGTGTCGTCGCCGACCGTCGGATGACCACATCGAGGGAGAACACCGATGACGACATCGGCCAAGGCCCACACCGGACCCGCGCGCCTGCCGTACGGGCTGGCCCAGGCCGGCCTTCTGACGGGCGCGGCGTCGGCCGCCGCGCTCGCCCTGCTCGACCTGTTCACGTCCGTGCCGCAGCACGACCGGCTGATCGACGCCGCCGACTACGCGTTCACCGCGGACGGGTTCCCCTTCGTCCTGGGCATGCTGGTATCGGTCGCGGCGATCCACGCGCTGCACGGCGGCCGCGACGGCCGGCTCGGCTCGGTGGCGCTCGTCCTCACGACGGTCGGGATGCTCGGCTTCCTGCCTCCGCTCGCGGTGTCGCTCGTCAGCGGCGACGCCGAGTCGCTCGGCCCGGTCTACCTCCTGTCCATGCTCGTCTCCCTGATCGGGCTGGTGCTCTTCGCGGTCGCCCTGGTTCTCGGCAGGGCCCTGCCCTGGTGGGCCGGTCCGTCGCTGGCCGTCGGCTGGGTGGTCGGCGGCCCCGTCGGGGAGGGCGGTCCGCTCGGTTTCCGCGGCTCGGCGCTGCTGCTCGCCGCGGCCTGCCTCGCCGTGGCGTTCGCCGTGTCCCGGCACCGCGCCGCCCTGGCCGGGGACCGCTGAAGCGCCGCCCCGGCTACCCGCCGTGCACCGGCTCGCCGTCGAGGAACGTCATGACGACCTTGGTGGTCCAGATGTCCTTCGGGTCGAGCGTGAAGGGGTCGCGGTCGAGCACGACGAGGTCGGCGGGGCGGCCCTCCTCGATCACCCCGGCGGGGGAGCGGTTGATCCAGGCCGAGCCCTCGGTGTAGGCCGTCATGATCGTCCGCAGGTCGAGGCTCTGCTCGGGCAGGAAGGGCGTCTGCGCCGTGGGGTACGTCGCGTGGACGGAGCCGCCCGGCTCGGTGCGGTTGACCGCCACGTGCATGGCCTCCAGCGGGTTGGCCGAGGAGACCGGCCAGTCCGAGCCCCCGGCGAAGCGGGTGCCGTGCCGTACGAGGTCGGCGAAGGGGTACTGCCAGGAGGCGCGCTCCTCACCGAGGTAGGGGATGCACAGCTCGTCCATCTGCAGGTGGTGGGTCGCCCACAGCGCCTGCAGGTTGGCCGTCACCCCGAGCTCGGCGAAGCGCGGCACGTCCTGCGGCGTGATGATCTGCACGTGCGCGATGTGGTGCCGGTTGGCGGGGTCGGTGCCGGTCAGCGCGTCGAGCGCCTCGCGCACGGCCCGCTCGCCGATGGCGTGGAAGTGCACCTGGAAGCCCAGGGCGTCGAGCTCCTTGACGTACCCGCCGAGCAGCGCGGGGTCGATGTACGACAGGCCGGTGCCGCCGCAGCGGCAGTAGGGCTCGATGACGGCGGCGGTGAAGTTCTCGGGGATGCCGTCCTGCATGATCTTGACGGAGGTCGCCCGGAACCGGTCCAGGCCCTCGGCCATCGCGCGCCGCTCGACCAGGCCGGGGATCTGCTCGGCGCCCCGGGTGCGGTCCCACCACAGGGCGCCGACCACGCGCGCCTTCAGCCGTCCTGAGGAGGCCGCGGAGAGGTAGGTGGGCAGCTGGTCGTCCGACCCGGCGTACGACCCGACGATGGCGTCCTGCCAACCGGTGATGCCCAGCGAGAACAGGTGGGCCTGCGCGTCCATCAGGGCGCGTCGGCGTCGGCCGGGGTCGGGCGCGGGGTGAGCAGGCCGACGAGGTCCATGGCGCCCTCGTGCAGCACGCCGCTCGGCGTGCCGTCCGGGTCGCGCTCGATGCGGCCGTCCGCGGGGTCGGGGGTGTCCTTCGTGATGCCGGCGAGCTCCAGGGCCCGCGTGTTCACCCAGGCGGCGTGGTGGTCGCGCTGCACGAAGTACGCCGGCCGGTCGAGGAAGTCGATCTGGGACCGGTGGGGGAGGCCGCCGGGGAAGGCAGACATGTCCCAGCCGCCGCCATCGATCCACTCCTTGTCCGGATTTTTCGCGGCATAGTCGGCGATCTTCGCCCTGTAGGCGTCGAGCCCGTACACCTCGGACAGCTCGCACTTGGCCCGCTCCAGCCCGGCCTGCACCGGATGGACGTGGGCGTCGTGAACCCCGGCGTCAGCAGGCCGCCGCCGAGGTCCACCGGCTCGGCGCCCGGCGCCAGCCGTACGAGGTCGGACTCGGCGCCGACGGCGGCGATCAGGCCGTCGCGGACGAGGACCGCCTCGGCGAAGCCGCCGGGGACGAAGACGCGGCCGCCGCGGAACAGAAGGGAGGAGCTCACGTGATGCCTTTCAGTGCCCGGTGATCTTGTCGGCGATCCTCGCCAGTACCGACGTCCTGGCCATGCCCCTGCTCTCGCGGGCGTCGGCCAGGCGGTAGAGACGGTACATCGAGTGGACGCCGAGCCAGCGCAGCGGTTCGGGCTCCCAGGCGCGCACCCGCCGGTCCACCCACGGCATCCGGGTCAGGTCGGAGTCGCGGCGCAGCACCAGGTCGCACAGCGTGCGCCCGGCCAGGTTGGTGGTGGTCACGCCGTGGCCCGTGTAGCCGCCCGCCCAGCCGAGGCCGGTCGCGGGGTCCAGGTGGACGGCCGAGCACCAGTCGCGCGGCACGCCGAGCACGCCCGACCAGGCGTGCTCGACCCGCGACCCGGCGACCGCGGGGAAGAACGCGACCAGCAGCTCCCACAGCGCGTCCACGGTCCAGGCGTGTGTGTGCCCCCGCTCGTCGATCCTCGACCCGTACAGGTAGGGCCTGCCGCGCCCGCCGAAGGCGATGCGGTCGTCGGCCGTCCGCTGGGCGTACATGTAGTAGTGCGCCATGTCGCCGAGCAGCTCGCGGCCCTGCCAGCCGATCTCCGCCCAGACCTGCTCGGGCAGCGGCTCGGTGACGATCATGGAGCTGTTCATCGGCAGCCAGTCGCGGTGGTGACCGGCGATGGTGGCGGTGAACCCCTCGGTGCAGCGCAGCACGTGGTCCGCCCGGACGGTCCCGTACGGGGTGACCGCCCGGCCTTGAGCGATCTCGGTGACCGGGGTCCGCTCGTAGATCTCGACGCCCAGGTCCCGTACGGCCCGCGCCAGGCCGCGGACGAGCTTGGCCGGCTGGATCCTGGCACAGTGCGGGCTCCAGGTGGCCCCGGTGGCTCCCGCAACCCGCAGCCGGTCGTTCATCTCGTCGGTGGTCAGCAGCCGGACGTCGTCGGCGTCCCAGCCCCAGGCGCGCTGGCCCGCCAGCTCCTCGCGCAGCCGCAGGTCCTGCGCCGGGCCGCGGGCGACGGTGAGCAGGCCGCCCTTGACGATGTCCGCGTCGATGCCCTCCTCGCGGGCGACGCGGATGACCTCGTCGATGGCCTCGAACATCGCGCGCTGCAGCCGCCGGGCCCCGTCCGGGCCGTGGGTCTTGGCGTACCGCTCGGGCGAGCCGGCCAGCGCGCCGGTCAGCCAGCCGCCGTTGCGTCCCGAGGCGCCGAAGCCCGCGAACTCCTTCTCCAGCACGACGACCCGCAGCGACGGGTCGGCCTTCTTCAGGTAGTAGGCGGTCCACAGTCCCGTGTAGCCCGCGCCGACCACGGCCACGTCGGCCTGCAGGTCGCCGCCGAGCGGCTCTCCGGGCGCGGGCACCCCCAGAGACCGGTACCAGAAGGACACCTCACCGTTGACGAATCCGGGGGACAGGGGAGCGGTCATGGTGCACATCCTGCTATATCCGTGCTCATCTCGCCATTCGGCGACGGATGTCGTGGAGATCCGTGGAGACACATGCGGATAACCGTAGTCGTAACGTGCTCCATCGGAAGGAAACGATCGGCTCACCGCTGTGTAGCAGACGTGTAACAACGCTCCGGCACTCTGAAGACCGGTGCAACGGAGGGAGCGGATACCGATGGGGTTCTTCCGGATTCGTACGACCGTGGACGAGCGGCCCGGGCGGCTGGCGTCGCTGGCGACCGCCCTGGCCGACAAGGGCGGCAACATCCTGGGCCTGTCGGTGCAGCCCGACACGGACGGCACGGTCGACGAGTTCGTCACGGACATCCCCGCCTCCCCCGAGGCCGTACGCGAGGCGCTGGAGGCCGCGGGCGGGAGGCGGGTGCGGATCGTGCCCGCCACCGCGCACGAACTGACCGACGAGCCGACGCGTACGCTGCTGCTCGCCGCCCGGCTGCGCTCGGCTCCGTGGCGCCTGCCGGAGATCCTGGGCGAACTGCTGCGCGCCGACGACGCTCGCTGGGTGTACGGCGCGACCGCCGTACGCGCGCCGAACGAGGACGGCGAGCGGGAGAAGGGGGAGGCTTCGGAGCTGCCCGACCCGACCCTGCTGGTGGTGCCCGTGGCGCCGCGGCGGTCGATCCGGCTGCGCCGCTCCGGGCTGCCGTTCACCCTGACCGAGGCGGCCCGCGCCGCCGCGATGGTGAGGCTGGCGCAGCCGCCGGCGGAACCGTCCGCGGCCGAGGGGCCGGTGCGGCTCGCCGACGGCGCGGAGGTGCAGGTCAAGCCGCTGACCTCGCTCTACCGCGAGGCGCTGCGCGACCTGCACGAGCGCTGCTCACCCGAGACGCGCAGGTTCCGCTACTTCACCGCCAACCCCACCCTGCCGCCGCGCACGTTCGACCGGCTGTGCGACCGGGCCCGCGGCCAGTCGCTCGTCGCGGGCCACGACGGCCAGGTCGTCGCGCTCGCGTCGCTGATGTTCACCGCGGACCCCGGCATCGCGGAGATCGCCTTCCTCGTGGAGGACCGCTGGCAGGGCCGGGGGCTCGGCGGCCGGCTGGCCCGGATGCTCCTCGCCCAGGCGAGGGACCTCGGCTTCGCCGAGGTGCGGGCGACCCTCCTGTACGACAACACGCGCATGCGCAGGCTGCTCGGCTCCCTCGGCGCGACGCTCACCCACACCGAGGATCCCGGTGTGATGGAGGCGCGGATCGCCGTGGGCGTGATGGCGACGGCTTCCCCGAGCTGACGCCCTCACGGGTGATCCTCCTGGTCCGGCGTAGCTCAGGGCGCCGGACCAGGACGGGTCGCCGCGGTTCTCACCGCCGCCCGCCGAACTCCCAGTCGTGCACCTCGATGTCGGCGTACCGGTCCCTGGTCAGGACGGCGCGTGCCGCGTCCGGGTCCGGCGCCCGGACCAGCACCGCCGTACCCAGCCAGGCGGCGCCGTCGTCGGACAGCAGCGGCCCGTACGCGATCAGCTCGTCCCGGTCCGGCGGCGGGACGAGGTCGGCGGCCTCCCCGGAGCCCAGGCCCAGCACCAGATATCGGTTGCCGCCGTCCCTGCCGCCGGGGAAGTCCCACATGGTGCGCCCCAGCACGTTGCGCCATCGCCGTACCATCACGTCCCGGTACACACCGGCCTGGTAGTTGGGCTCGTCGAAGGCGAACGCACGCGCCGTCGCGAGATCCGGTAAGTCGACGATGTGCACGCTGCCGGTGGCGATGTCGGTGACGCGGTCGAAGGTCGGGCCGCGGGCGATCATCTCCGCGTCGTACCGGTCCATGTAGGACCAGTGCTCTTCCAGCAGTTCGTCGCGCAGCGCCCCCGAGCCGGGCCGATCGCGGTGATAACAGAAGAACTCCACGCGGAGAGTACCTACCATGGTGGACCACCACGGGGAACTCAGGTACAGGTGGTCTGTGGACTTCGACGAGGCGGCCGACCGGCTCTACGGCATGGTGCCCGAGGAGTTCACCTCGGCCCGCGACGCGCTGGCCAAGGAGGCGAAGGCGGGCGGCGACGCCGCGCTGGCCAAGCGGATCAAGACGCTGCGCAAGCCCACGGTCGTGGCCTGGGCCGTCAACCGGACGGCCCGGGAACGGGGCCAGGAGCTCGGCCGGCTGCTCGACCTCGGCCGTCGGCTGCGGGACGCGTGGCGAACCCAGGACGCCGACGCCCTGGCCGAGGCGGGCCGCGAACGGACCCCGCTCATCGCCCGTCTCGTCCGGTCCGTACGTGAGGAGGCGGAGGCGGCCGGGCATCCGCTGGGCTCCACGGCCGACCTGGAGATCGAGCAGACCCTCGACGCCGCCGTGGTGGACGAGGACGCGGCCGAACAGGTGCGCCTGGGCCGGCTGACCCGCCCCCTGAGCTACAGCGGCTTCACGCCCGCACCCGTCGTACGGCCCGCACCCGTCGTACGGCCCGCACCCGAACCGGCGGCGCGCAAGCAGCCCGCGCCGAAGGCCGAACGCGACGAGGCAGAGCGGGAACGGCGCAAAGCGGAGCGGGAGCGCCGGATCAAGGAGCTGGAAGACGCCCTCGCCGAGGCCGAGCAGGCCGCGCGCGAGGCGGAGCGGGGCCGCGCCGACTGGGAGGCCGAGCGGGCCGAGGCCGTACGCGAGCACGAGCGGCGCGCGGCCAAGGTCGAGACGCTCACGGCCAAGCTGGCCAAGGCCAAGGACAGGCTGAACGCGGCCGAACACCGGCTGGAGGTCGCCCGCCGCGAGGAGACGAACGCCGAACGCGCCGCCCGGTCCGCGCGCCAGCGCGCCGACCAGGCCCGTGCCGCCCTCGAAGAGGCCCGATCCGCCCACGAATGACGGCGCGGCAGGGAAGGAGCGGAGCGGGCTTCGCGAGGACCGGAGCTTCCGCCCGGCGCAGTGACGTCTCACAGTGGGCGGTGCTGCCTCACCTTGGTGACTTCTCATACCGGAACGCCGGGCGGGGGCGGTGTGCCCCGGCCCGGCCGTTCCGATGTGATCTCCGTCAGGGGGAGGCGATCCGCCCCAGCGACGGTGGGATCTTGTGCGCGGCGGCGCGGTCGAGCAGGAACAGTGTGCGCTGCCGCCCGCGCGCCCCGGCGGCCGGCACCTGGAACGGTCCGGCGTCGGACAGCGCCATCCTGACGGCCTGCGCCTTCTCCTCGCCCGCCGCGACGACCCAGACCTCCCTGGCGGCCCGCAGCGCGGGGAACGTCAGCGAGACCCGGGTCGGCGGCGGCTTGGGGGAGCCGTGCACGGACACGACCGGCCGGTCCTCCTCGTAGACGGCCGGCTGGCCCGGGAACAGCGAGGCCACGTGGCCGTCGGGGCCCATGCCGAGCAGCAGCACGTCGAACGAGGGCACCGGCCCGTGGTCCTCCGGCCTGGCCGCCTTGGCCAGCTCCACCGCGTACGCGTCGGCGGCCTCCTCGGCGGTCATCCCCGAGTCGGGGCCGGGCATCGGATGCACCCGCGCCGGGTCCACGTCTACGTGGTCGAGCAGGGCCTGGCGTGCCCCGGTCTCGTTGCGTTCGGGATGGCCGGTCGGCAGGAACCGCTCGTCACCCCACCAGATGTCGAGCGCCCGCCAGTCGATGGCGTCGTGCGCCGCCGTCCCCGCGAGTGCGGCGAGCGTCGCGATGCCCACGGTGCCGCCGGTCAGCACCAGGTGCGCGGAACCGCGGGCCGCCTGCGTGTCCACCAGCCGCGTGATGAGGCGGGCGGCCACGGCCTGGGCCAGCAGTTCGGCGTCGCGGTGGACGATGACGGTGGGAACGCCGGTCACGTCCGTCCCCGCCCCTTCATCTCCGCCAGGCGGCGGATCGAGGCGGCGTAGATGTCGTCCGGGTCGAGCCTGCGCAGCTCCTCGGCCAGCAGCTCCGAGGTCGGCCTGCGGGCCAGGGCGACCCGCCGGTCGGGGTTGCCGGGCCGCGACAGCGTGGCGAGCCTGGCGTCGCTCCTGCTCACCGTCAGCTCTCCGCCACCCTCGATCGACAGCCGCACGCCCGTCAGGCCGGGGCCACCGGAGCCGACGACCTCGATCGGCGCCTCCAGCCGGTCGCACAGCCAGGCGGCGAGCAGCGGCGCGCTGGGGTTGCCCGCCGCGGCCTCCACCACGCCCCCGGTGATCTTCCCCATGGGCTGGTCGAAGGCGGCGGCCAGCAGGCTGCGCCACGGCGTGAGCCGGGTCCAGGCCAGGTCGGTGTCGCCGGGGACGTAGCTGCCGGCCCGCGAGGAGATGGCGGCGACCGCGTCCGCGGCCGACCTGGCGTCCATGATCCGGCGGCTGCCCAGGTGCCCGATCGGGTGCTTGGCGGGGATCTCCGGGCACTCGCCCGGCCACCACACCACCACCGGCGTGTCGGTGAGCAGCAGCGGCGTGATCACCGAGTCGGCGTGCTCGGTCAGCTCGCCGTACAGGCGCAGCAGCACGACCTCGCCCGGCGCCGACTCGCCCACGCGGATCTCCGCGTCCAGCCGGTTGGGCTCGGCCGGGTCGCGGATGATCACCATGAGGATGCGCGAGGGGTGCTCGCGCGCCGCCTCGGTGGCCGCGCGCAGGGCGTCGTACTGCCCCGCCTCGTCCACCACCACGACGAGGGTCAGCACCATGCCGACGGCGGGCGCGCCCATCTGGTGCCGCAGCCGGGTGAGCGTCGAAGAGATCTTCGACGCGGTCGTCTCGGTCAGGTTGAAGGTCGTCACACCGCTCTCCGCTCGCTCCACCCCGGACGCGCCTCGCTGACAGCCATGCTCACAGCCGCCTCCAGGCGCGTCCGTCCCTGGCCAGCATCGCGTCGGCCGAGGCGGGGCCCCAGGAACCGGACGCGTACCCCTCGGGCTTGCCGTGGGAGGCCCAGAACTCCTCGATCGGGTCGAGGATGTTCCACGACAGCTCCACCTCCCGCTGGTGCGGGAACAGCGGCGGGTCGCCGATGAGCACGTCGAGCAGCAGCCGCTCGTACGCCTCGGGGGAGGACTCCATGAACGACTCGCCGTAGGCGAAGTCCATGTTGACGTCCCTGACCTCCATGGCCGTGCCCGGCACCTTGGAGCCGAAGCGCACGGTGATGCCCTCGTCCGGCTGGACGCGGATGACCAGCGCGTTGTGCCCGAGGATCTCGGTGTCGTCCTTGCTGAACGGCAGGTGCGGCGCCCGCTGGAAGACGACGGCCACCTCGGTCATCCGGCGGCTGAGCCGCTTGCCCGTACGCAGGTAGAACGGCACCCCGGCCCACCGGCGGTTGGCCACCTCCAGCTTCACCGCGGCGTACGTCTCTGTGGTGGAGTCGGGGGAGATGCCCTGCTCCTCCAGGTAGCCGACGACGGGCTCGCCGCCCTGCCAGCCCCTGACGTACTGACCACGGGCGGTGCCGGTGGCCAGGTCGGCGGGCAGCTTGACGGCGCGCAGCACCTTCTCCTTCTCCCGGCGCAGCGCGTCGGCGTCGAAGGAGGTGGGGTCCTCCATCGCGACCAGCGCGAGGAGCTGGAGCAGGTGGTTCTGGATCACGTCACGGGCCGCGCCGATGCCGTCGTAGTAGCCGGCCCGGCCGCCGATGCCGATGTCCTCGGCCATCGTGATCTGGACGTGGTCGACGTAGCCCCGGTTCCAGATCGGCTCGTACAGCGTGTTGGCGAAGCGGAGCGCCAGGATGTTCTGGACGGTCTCCTTGCCGAGGTAGTGGTCGATCCGGAAGACCGAGCTCTCCGGGAACACCGCGCTGGTGATCTCGTTGAGCTCCCTGGCGCTCTTCAGGTCGTGCCCGAACGGCTTCTCGATGACGACCCGGCGCCAGGCGCCCTCGGGCGCCTTGGCCAGGTTCGTCCGCTTGAGCTGCTCGATCACGACCGGGAAGAACTTCGGCGGCACCGACAGGTAGAACGCGTAGTTGCCGCCGGTGCCCCGGGTCTCGTCGATCTCCTTGAGCATCATGGCGAGCACGTCGAAGGCGCCGTCGTCGTTGAACTCGCCCGGGCAGAAGTGGATGCCCTCGCTGAGCTGCTTCCAGACCTCCTCGCGGAACGGCGTCCGCGCGTGCTCCTTGACCGCTTCGTACGTGACCTGGGCGAAGTCCTCGTGCGCCCAGTCGCGGCGGGCGAAGCCGACCAGGGAGAAGCCCGGGGGCAGCAGCCCCCGGTTCCCCAGGTCGTAGATCGCCGGCAGCAGCTTGCGCTTGGCGAGGTCACCCGTGACGCCGAACAGCACGAGCACGCAGGGCCCGGCGACCCGGGGCAGGCGCCGGTCGCGCGGGTCGCGCAGCGGGTTGGCGGCCATGGTCAGCTCGGTGGTCGCGGTCGTGGCGGCCTGAGCGGCGGCCAGCACCGCCTGCTCGGCGCTCGTCAGCTCGTCCCCCGCCTGCTGCACGGCGCCGCGCGCCTCCGGCGCCTGCCGGGCGTCGTCGGCGGGGGCCTGCGGCTCCTGTTGCTCCGTCATGTGTCCTCCCTGCGGACGGGCCCTTCGCCAGTAACGCATCGCATGGTCAGAGCTCCTCCGCCACGGAGAGCAGGTGCCTGACCCCGGCGACGCGGTCGGTGAGGTGCAGGCGCACGGCCGGCCTGCCGCGGGAGGTCAGGGCTCCCAGGTCGCCCAGCGCCTGCGCGAGCTGCAGCCTGCCCAGCGTGTAAGGCTTGCCGGGGACGTCGACGTCGTCGGTCACCGCCCCGGTGATCTGCAGGAACACCCCCGACGCCGGCCCGCCCTTGTGGTACTGCCCGGTGGAGTGCAGGAAGCGCGGGCCCCAGCCGAACGTGACCGCGTGGTCGGTGCGGTAGTCGAGCAGCGCCCGCAGCGTGGCGACGTCGGCGCTCGCCCAGGTCTCGGTCATCTCCTCGAAGGACGCCTCGCCGACGACCGCCGCGTCGAACGCGGCCTCGCGGTCGAGGTACGCCATGATCGCCAGGTAGCCGCGCTCCGGAATGGCGCGCAGCAGCCAGGTGAGGACGTCGGCCAGGTTCTTCAGGTCGCCGGGCAGGTCGCCGTACACCTCGACCGGGCCGTCGGTGAGCACCGGGGTGCCGGTCGGCAGCGGGCCGTCCCCGGCCTCCTGCAGGATCCGGGTGGTGTTCTCCTTCGACTCGGCGACGTTCGGCTGGTCGAACGGGTTGATCCCGAGCACCCGGCCGGCGACGGCCGTGGCGTACTCCCAGACGAGGAACTGCGCGCCGAGCGGGCCGTCGACGGTCGTGCCGCTGTCGGGCCCGATGGTGACGAGGAACTGGTCGTCGGCCTCGGCGGCCTCGGCGCCGACGACGGGCAGGATCCCCTTGCCCTCCTTGCCGGTCGACTCGGCGATGAGCTGCTCGATCCAGTCGGGCAGGCCCGTGATGTCGGACGGCGCGTCGCGCAGGATCAGCTTGTCGCGCCCGTGCAGCGCCCGCGCGCCGAGCAGCGCGCCGAGCTCCAGGCCCGGGTTGCCCTCGTCCTGAGCGAGCAGCGGCGCCACCGCGGCGGCGTCGTCGAGCAGCCTGGCCACGTCGGCGCCCGCCAGGGCGCTCGGGACCAGGCCGAACGCGGTGAGCGCGCTGTAGCGGCCGCCCACGTTCGGGTCGGCGAGCACGACCGGGTATCCGGCCTCGATCGCCGTCCGCTCCAGCGGGGAGCCGGGGTCGGTGACGACCACGATCCGCTCGGCCGGGTCGATCCCCGCGTCGCGGAACGCCTGCTCGTAGACGCGCCGGTGGCTGTCGGTCTCGATCGTGCCGCCGCTCTTGCTCGCCACCACCACGATCGTGCGGTCGAGCCGGTCGGCGAGCGCGCGCCGCACCTGGTGCGGGTCGGTCGTGTCGAGGACGGTCAGCGGCACGTCCTCGGTGGCGCAGATCACCTCGGGAGCGAGGGAGGAGCCGCCCATGCCGGCGAGCACCACGTGGTCAAGGCCCTCGGCGCGGGCCCGCTCCACCAGCTTGGCGATCTCCGGCAGCAGTTCCCGGCTCGTGCCGGGCAGGCCCAGCCAGCCCAGCCGGATCGCGGCCTCGGACTGCGCCTGCGGGCCCCACAGGGTGGAGTCGCCCGCGGCGAGGGCCGCGGGCACCCCCTCGGCCACGAGCTTGTCCTTGACCGCCTTGACGGCGTCCGCCTCGTCGCCGAGGGTCACCTCGATTGTCATATGCAGCTCAGGCCTTCCGCAGCTCGCCGTCGACGGTTTCGAGAAGCTCGCTCCAGGACGTCTCGAACTTCTCGACGCCCTCCTCCTCCAGCGCGCGGACGACGTCGTCGTAGTCGATGCCGGCCTGCTTGAGCGAGGCCATGACGTCCCACGCCTGCTGGTAGAAGGGGCGGATCGTGTCGCCCGAGATCCGGCCGTGGTCGGCCGAGGAGTCCAGCGTCTTCTCCGGCATGGTGTTGACGACCCCGGCCGTGACCAGCTGCTCCACGTACAGCGTGTCGGGGTAGTCGGGGTTCTTCACGCCGGTGGAGGCCCACAGCGGGCGCTGCGGGTGCGCGCCGGCCGCCCGCAGCGCCTGCCAGCGCGGCGAGTTCATGACCTCCTCGTACGCGGCGTACGCCAGGCGGGCGTTGGCCACGGCGGCCTTGCCCTTCAGCTCGGCGGCCTCCGGCGTGCCGATCTTGTCGAGGCGCTTGTCGATCTCGGTGTCCACGCGGCTGACGAAGAACGACGCGACCGACTCGATCGTGGCCAGGTTGAGGCCGTTGGCCTTCGCCTTCTCCAGGCCGCTCAGCCAGGCGTCCATCACCTGGCGGTACCGCTCCAGCGAAAAGATCAGCGTGACGTTGACGCTGATGCCCTCGGAGATGGCCTGGGTGATCGCCGGCAGGCCCTCGACGGTCGCCGGGATCTTGATGTGCACGTTGGGCCGGTCGACCAGCCACCACAGCGCGCGGGCCTCGGCGATCGTCGCCTCGGTCTTGCGGGCCAGGCGCGGGTCCACCTCGATCGACACGCGCCCGTCGACGCCACGGGTGGCGTCGAAGACCGGCCGCAGCACGTCGGCCGCCCAGCGGATGTCGAACGTCGTGATCGCGCGTACGGCCTCCTCGACCGTCACGCCGCGGGTGGCGAGGTCGCGCAGTTGCGCGTCGTAGGCGTCGCCCTTGCTCAGCGCGGAAGCGAAGATCGTGGGGTTGGAGGTGACCCCCGTCACGTTCTTGTCGCGGATCAGGGCGGCGAGGTTGCCGGAGCGCAGCCGCTCCCGGCTGATGTCGTCGAGCCAGATGGAGACTCCGGCGTCCGTCAGCCGCTTCAGATTCTCATTCATCCTTCGTCCCTCAGTTTCCGGTCGTCTCGCCCTTGTCGGCGCCCGTCTTGGCCAGGCTGGCCTTGGCGGCGGCGACGACGCGGTCGGCGGTGAGGCCGAACTGCTCGTAGATCGTCTTGTACGGCGCGGAGGCGCCGAAGTGCTCGAGACCCAGGACCTCGCCCGCATCTCCCACGAACTCGCGCCAGCCCAGCGTGATTCCCGCCTCGACCGCGACCCGGGCCTTTACGGCGGGGGGCAGCACGGTCTGCTTGTAGGCGGCGTCCTGCTCCCGGAACCACTCCACGCACGGCATCGAGACCACGCGGGTCGGGATGCCCTGCGACTCCAGGATCGTGCGGGCCTCGACGGCGAGCTGGACCTCGCTGCCGGTGCCGATGATCACTACCTCGGGCTGGCCGTTGGACGCGTCCTGCAGGACGTAGCCGCCCCGCGCGACGGCGTCCGGGTCGCCCGTGCCGTCCAGGGTGGGGACGTTCTGCCGGGTCAGGGCGAGGCCCGCCGGGCGGTCGTTGTGCTCCAGGACGGCCTTCCACGCGGCCGCCGTCTCGTTGGCGTCGGCCGGGCGGACGACGTCCAGGCCGGGGATCGCGCGCAGCGCCCACAGGTGCTCGATCGGCTGGTGGGTCGGGCCGTCCTCGCCGAGGCCGATCGAGTCGTGCGTCCAGACGTAGGTCACCGGCAGCTTCATCAGCGCGGCGAGCCGCACCGACGGCCGCATGTAGTCGCTGAACACCAGGAACGTGCCGCCGTACGGGCGGGTGCCGTTGTGCAGCGCGATGCCGTTGAGGATCGCGCCCATGCCGTGCTCGCGGATGCCGAAGTGCAGCGTCCGGCCGTACCGGTTGCCGGGGAACTCCTTGGTCTGGTACTCGTCCGGGATGAAGGACGGCTCGCCCTTCATCGTGGTGTTGTTGGACTCCGCGAGGTCGGCCGAGCCGCCCCACAGCTCCGGCAGCACCGGCGCGAGCGCGCTCAGCACCTCGCCGGACGCCTTGCGGGTGGCGACCTGCGAGCCGATCTCGAACGACGGCAGCGCCTTGTCCCAGCCCTCCGGCAGCTTGCGCTTGGAGATGCGGTCGAACAGCTCCGCCCGCTCGGGGTTGGCCTCGCGCCAGCTCTGGTAGCCCTTGTCCCACTCGGCGCGCAGGGCCCGGCCGCGCGCGACCACCTCACGCGCGTGGTCCAGCACCTCGGCGGGCACCACGAAGCTCTTGTCGGGGTCCATGCCGAGGACGCGCTTGGTCGCGGCGACCTCCTCGGCGCCCAGGGCCGAGCCGTGGATCTTGCCGGTGTTCTGCTTGTTCGGCGCCGGCCAGCCGATGATCGTGCGGAGCTTGATGAACGTCGGCCGCTCGGTCTCGGCGCGGGCCGCCTCCAGCGCGTCGTACAGCGCCTGGACGTCCTCCTTGTACTCGCCGGTGGCGGTCCAGTCGACCTCCAGGACGTGCCAGCCGTACGCCTCGTAGCGCTTGGCGATGTCCTCGGACAGGGCGATCTGGGTGTCGTCCTCGATGGAGATGTGGTTGGAGTCGAAGACCACGGCGAGGTTGCCGAGCTTCTGGTGGCCGGCGAGGGCGCTGACCTCGTGGCTGATGCCCTCCTCGAGGTCACCCTCCGAGGCGAAGCACCAGATCATGTGGTCGAACGGCGAGGTGCCGGGCGCGGCGTCCGGGTCGAACAGGCCGCGCTCGCGGCGGGCCGCCATGGCCATGCCGACGGCGTTGCCGATGCCCTGGCCGAGCGGGCCGGTCGTGGTCTCCACACCGGCCGTGTGGCCGTACTCGGGGTGGCCCGGGGTGAGGCTGCCCCACTGCCGGAGCGCCTTGAGGTCGTCCAGGGTCAGGCCGTAGCCGGACAGGTAGAGCTGAATGTAGAGCGTCAGGCTCGAATGCCCGCAGGAGAGGACGAACCTGTCGCGTCCCGCCCACTTGGGATCCGAGGGGTCATGACGCAGGACCCGCTGGAAGAGAAGGTAGGCGGCGGGCGCGAGGCTCATCGCGGTGCCGGGGTGACCCGATCCCGCCTTCTCCACGGCGTCCATCGCCAGGGCCCGCACGACGTCGACCGCCTGCCGGTCAAGGTCACTCCACTCAAGGCTTGCGCTGCTCAACTGCTCGATCCCCTCTTGTTTTCGCGCCGGTTCTGGCATTTCCCGCCCACAGGGGACCCTAACGGGTTCCTCGTAATACCGTTTGGTAGCCACCTCGGTAACGGCGCCTGCGGCTTCGGCCCCGGTTCGGGGACCACCTGCGGTGGCGACTACAGTGATTTCGCAAGTGCCGGCTGCTGCCCGGAGACAGGCTGCCCGGAGATCCGCCCTAATCAGAGGTTACGCGTTGACCCCGCACGTGTTGGAAGCGCCTTGACGGTCCTGACGAACAAGCAGACGGCGGCCCCCCTCGGGTCCACCGCGACGGCCACGGCTCCCCGCTCCATCGGGGCGCTCGTGAAGGCCTACGTGGCGCTCACCAAGCCCCGGATCATCGAGCTGCTGCTGATCACGACCCTGCCGGTCATGTTCCTCGCGGCGCATGGCCTGCCCGACCTGTGGACCGCGGCCGCCACCATGGTGTTCGGCACCCTGTCGGCGGGCAGCGCGAACGTCCTGAACTGCTACATCGACCGGGACATCGACCGGACGATGCGGCGCACCCGCAGACGGCCGCTCGCCAAGCACGACGTGTCGCCGGCGGGCGCGCTGATATTCGGTGTGATTCTCGGCACTCTTTCCACGCTCGGCCTCGCCCTCGCGGTCAACGTACTGGCCGCGGCGCTGGCGCTGGGCGCGATCCTCTTCTACGTCTTCGTGTACTCGCTGGTGCTCAAGCGGCGTACGTCACAGAACATCGTGTGGGGCGGCATCGCCGGCTGCATGCCGGTGCTGATCGGCTGGGCCGGCATCACCGGAGGGCTGTCGTGGGCCCCGGTCGTGCTGTTCGGCGTCGTGTTCTTCTGGACGCCGCCGCACACCTGGACGCTCGCCATGCGCTACCGCGAGGACTACGCGGCGGCCGACGTGCCCATGCTCCCGGTCGTCACCACCGAGCGCCGGGTCGTCCAGCAGGTCGTCGCCTACACCTGGGCCACCGTGCTGTGCTCGCTGCTGCTGTGGCCGGTCGCCGGCACCTCCCTGCTCTATCCGGCCGCCGCGCTCGTGCTCGGCGCGGTCTGCCTGGTGGAGGTCTACCGCCTGCTCGGCCGGGTGAACGCCGGCAAGACCGGCGTCGACCTGCGCCCGATGCGGTTCTTCCACTGGTCGAACATCTACCTGGCGCTGCTGTTCCTCGCCGTCGCGCTCGACTCCCTGTTCGTCTGATTCACCCACGAGGTCCCGTCCGAGAGGAGTTCGGACGGGACCTCGTCCTTTGTTCCGGTCAGATGGTGATGACGACCTTGCCGATCGCCTTACCCGAGGCGCAGTGGCGGTAGGCGTCGTGAGCCTGCGTCGCCGCGGGCGATCATCAGTTCCTGGAAGCTCAGAGACGCCGCGCGTACGGCGACGACGACCTGACCGGCGCCGGGGACCGGGTCGGGGTGGTCTCTGATCGTCAGGCCCGCGAGCCCGGCGCCGCTGTCGAGGTGGTGGCCGCGCATGATCAGGCCCGGGCCTCGGAGTCGGTGGCGAGCGGGACGGGGGCGCCGGTCTTGCTGTAGCCGAGGGCCGCGACGATTCTCCCGTCACGGACCCGCATGAGGTTCACCCCGCGCACCGAGTCCTCGGGGCCGTCGCCGAACCGGTAGCGCCACAGAATCGTCGCGCGGTCGCCGTCGACCCAGACCTCTTCGGGCCCGAACTGGGTGGTGCGGTCGCCGGCGAGCGCCCGCCAGAACGTCAGGCACGCCTGGCGTCCCTCGACGCGCTCCCCGTCCGGAGCCGGCTGGATCGCCTCCATCACGCAGTCCTCGGCGATCAGGTCGTCGAGGATCTCGGGGTCGTGGCGGACGAACGCGTGGTTGAAGCGGTCGATGACCTCGGCCGTGGTTCGTTGCGGCACTTCGGCTCCTTGGAAGGGATAGAACGTTCGGTCTATAGCTTTATATCGACCGGTCGATCTACTCGTCAACGGGACCGAGGTCTGCGATCAGGTCGGATTCCTCGATCGGCAGCCCGGCAGACCAGCACGTCGAGGTCGCCACAGCGCAACCCGGCGCGATCCCGGCGAACGGGTCGACCTAGGAGGCCTGCCGGAGAGACGGGGGCTCCCGCCGCCTGGAAATGGGCGGAGCCCGGCCCGCAGCCGCTCCCTGGCGATGCCGTGAGCGTCAGCGGCGGTAGGTGCGGCGGACGTTGTCGTCGGGCGTGGGGAGGCGCTCGGCGGCGGGGCCCTCGGCGAAGCCCTTCAGCACGTTGGTCGTCGCCCTGGTGACGAAGGCCCGCGTACGGGCGTCGATCCCGTGGGCCCGCGGCAGGTCGCGGGTGCCCGCCATGAGCGTCTCGGCCCACCGCATGGTCCCCGAGGCGAACACCCCGGCCCCGCTCGGGACCGTGTAGTAGGCCGCGTCGGCGAAGCTGGGCCGCCCCACGCAGGTCACCGGCGAGTGGGCGAGGATCTGCAGCGGCCTGGGCGTCGGCACGTCCGTGTTCACCCGGTCGTATTCCACGCCCACCAGGTGCGGGAACGCGTCGCCGCGGCGCACGCCGGTGTCCGCGAAGATCCAGTGGCCGGGATCGTGCACCACGAACGGCGCGTCCACCGGATAGCCGTCGTAGTACACCCCGATGAGCGACGACTCGGGATCGGCCTTCGGCGCCGCCCTGAAGTCGGTCGTCGCCAGTGACGGGCGCGTGCGGACCAGCGGATCCTGGTCCACCGCGGTCTTGTAGCAGACCACCAGCCTGCCGTCCTCCTCCATCCGGACGCGGCGGTAGCAGGTGTTGGCGCCCAGGAAGGCCAGGTTGGCGCCCGCGTCGCGGGCCTCGGTCACCGTGCGGCGCACGCCGGGCGTCCAGTACTCGTCGTGCCCCAGGAAGATCACCGCGGCGGCGCCGCTGAGCACGTCGTCGCCGGCCTCCAGATCGCCGCCCGTCGTGTACGCCAGGGGCAGGCCGAGCCGTTCGGCCAGCGCCACCACCGGCCGCTCGTGGATGAGGAACTTCTCCATCCCGGTGCGGTCGTAGGGCCGGTCGAAGCTGACCGCGAGCGAGCGGCTCTCGTAGCGGCCGTCCTCGCCGTAGTAGAGGCTGTAGCCGCCCCACCGGTTGTACGCCTGCCAGGTGGGGGTGGCGTGGACCAGGACCGTGCGGCCGGCTCCGGAGGCCGAGCGCACGACCATCGGCACGTAGCGCTGGTGGCCGCGCTCGGTGTCCAGGCGCAGCAGGTACGCCCCCTCGGGCCAGCCTTCGGTGGAAACGCTCAGGGAGCGCCGCCACCCGGCCCGTATGGTGCGGGTGTCGCCGACGAGCCGTCCGCGGCCCTGGTCGCGTCCCCTCATCCACCCGGAACGCCACACCCGGCGGGCGAGTGTCCCGCCGTACCAGCCCATCCGGTAGGCCGTGACCCGATAGCGGCCCTCGGTGGTGGAGACGTGCAGCCCGAACGTCTCCCCGGGCAGCACGCTCGCGCGGTCGCTGTAGCCCTCGATCGCCTCGTCGGGGCCGCGCCTGCGCACCCGCCAGTCGGGGTCGCCCGGCTGCAGCCGTTCCGGCACCGGCTTCCCGGCCGCCGTGGGGGCGGGAGAGGGCGCGGGGGAGGCGGGAGCGGAGGCTTCCCGGGACCCGGGCGCGCATGCGGCGACCGAGCCGACGGCGGCGGCGCACGCGACACGGAGGAAACCGCGTCGTCCGAGCCCGCCACGTGGTGCGACATCCATGATCGCCCATTGTGCCCGCAACCGGGACGTGCTCGGGACGGACGGCACGCCCCGGCCTGCGAGATACTTGCCCCGGCACGGAATGCGTGGGGATCTTTTGGGGCCGGAGGAGGACCTCGGCGGGCGTGGTCGGTTACAGTCGCACAGTGGCAGGCCTCGACCCCCGCGCCGTTCTCAGGGAGCGTCCGTCCATCGGCCTCATCGTGGGTCTGGTCGTCGCCGGAATCTGCGCCCTCGTGTCGTTCTCCTTCGACATCATCAACGGCGAGCCGGTCCAGTTCTTCATCGCGCTCGGGCTCGCCGTGGCCCCCGTGCCGCTGCTGCTCGCGGGCGTGCTCGCTTTGGACCGGATGGAGCCGGAGCCACGCAGCAACCTGATCTTCGCGTTCGCCTGGGGCGCCGGCATCGCCGTCCTGCTCGCCGGTGTGCTCAACTCGCTCAACCTCGTCTACGTGGCCCATCAGCTCGGGGACACGACCAGCGCGCGCAATCTCGTCGCGACGTTCGGCGCCCGCCCGTGGAGGAGACGGCCAAGGGGCTGGTCCTGCTCGGGTTGCTGTGGTTCCGGCGGCAGGAGCTGGACGGGCCCACCGACGGGATCATTTACGCCAGCATGGTCGGGCTCGGCTTCGCCATGTCGGAGAACGTCAGCTACTACCTGGCCGCCCTGGAGGAGAACGGGGCGCAGGGGCTGGCCGCCACGCTCGTGCTGCGGGCCGTGCTGTCGCCGTTCGCCCATCCGCTGTTCACCTCCCTGATCGGCATCGCGGTGGCGTACGCCGCCCAGCGCGGGGGCGCGGTGGGGGTCGTCGTCATCGTCATCGGGTGGATCGGCGCCATGCTGCTGCACGGCCTCTGGAACGGCTTCGCCTCCTTCGGCGGCCTCGGCGGGCTCGCCATCGCCTACCTGCTGCTGATGATCCTGCTCATCGTCGAGATCATCGTGATCTTCCGGGACAGACGGCGGATCGTCGGCCTGATCCAGCACTACCTGCCGCCGTACGAGCGCAACGGGCTGATCAACCAGGCCGACATCTTCATGCTGTCGTCCCTGCGCCGGCGGCGGCAGGCCAGGGCGTGGGCCAAGGCCCACGGCGGCAGGGCCGGGGCACGGGCGATGATCGACTATCAGGTCGCCTCCACCGAGCTCGGGCTGCTGCACGCCCGCGCGGCCCGGGGCGGGGTGGACGAGGAGACCTTCCGCGCCCAGCAGCGGTCGCTCGCGGACCTCATGGCCTACGCCCGGATGTCGTTCCCGCTGCCGTGCGCGGCTTCGGGCCGTAGCCCTGGTCCTGCGGTCCCGTGGGCAGGTCAGGCGCGTGCTCCATGTCCCACACGC